>JAEZXM010000109.1 GCA_023419875.1 Pseudomonadota bacterium
GGCCCACCCCGACCGCTTCTTCCAGACGTACATCGCCGAGCAGCAGATGGTGAGCGCCGCGGTGGGGATGCAGGTGTTCGGACTCGTCCCCTTCGCGGCGACGTTCGCGGCCTTCTTCTCGCGCGCCGACGACCAGATCCGGATGGCGGCGATCTCGCGCGCCCGGCTCTGCCTCTCGGGCTCGCACGCCGGCGTGTCGATCGGCGAGGACGGGCCTTCGCAGATGGCCCTCGAGGACCTCGCGACGATGCGGGCCGTGCACGGGAGCACGGTCCTCTACCCCTCGTGCGCGGCGTGCACGGCCGCTCTCGTCCCGCTCATGGCCGACCTGCCCGGGATCAGCTATCTCCGGACGACCCGCGGGAAGACGCCGGTGCTCTACGGCCCCGAGGAGCGGTTCAGCGTTGGCGGAAGCAAGGTGCTGCGCCGTTCAGGCGAGGACCAGGTCGCGGTGCTCGCCGCAGGGATCACGCTCCACGAGGCGCTCCGCGCTCACGATGCGCTCGCGCGCGAGGGCATCCACGTCCGCGTGGTGGACCTCTACTCGGTGAAGCCGATCGACCGGGCCACGGTGGGAGAGTGCGCCGCCGAGTGCCACGGCCGGCTCGTCGTCGCCGAGGACCACCGCCGCGAGGGCGGCCTCGGGGACGCGGTGGCCGAGGTGTTCGACGGCCGTCCCGCGCCGGCGATCACCCGGATCGCGGTGCAGGGGATGCCGGGCTCCGCGACGCCGGAGGAGCTGATGGCGGACGCGGGGATCGACGCGGAGAGCATCGTGCGGGCGGTGCGGAGGGCGATCGGGGTGGAGGCGCGGGCGGGGGAGAGCGCGCGGGTGAGTCCGCCGGCGGAGTGACGCTGCACGTCCACCGTCCCGGCGCGCCGCCGCTCCCGCGATACCATCTCCGCGGTGCCCGCCCTCCGGGCGCCGGCGCGGCGACCGTCGCCGTACCGGACGCTGCATCGGGATGGCCTCCGACGAGGAGCTCGCGCGCGTCGCGAAGGTCGCGCGGGGGAAGCGCGCCACCATCACGCTTCGCTACGGCTTCCGCGCGGGCCCCGTCGTCTCCCGGATGACGAGCTGCGGGGCGACGACGATCCGCTCGGCCTCCCGGGCCCACTCCGCCGCCGGCCGGCCGACCTTGGAGAGGACGGCCTGCGCCGCGGTCCGCCCCATCTCGTGCAGCGGCTGGCGCACGGTGGTGAGCCCGGGGCCCATGTACCCGGCGCTCTCGATGTCGTCGAAGCCGACGACCGACACGTCGGCCGGGACGCGGAGCCCCTGCTCCTCGAGCGCCCGGATGGCGCCGATCGCCGAGACGTCGTTGAAGGCGCAGAGCGCGGTGAACCGCTCGCCGGTGGCGAGGAGCTTCCGCGTGACGTCGTAGCCGAGCTGGGCGGTGGAGGGCGGGACCACGATCGGCTCGACCAGGCGCGGCCGGATTGCGATGCCGAGCTTGCGCGCGACGTCGATTGTGGCGCGCCAGCGCACCTCCGTGTCGGGCACCTCGGCTGTTCCCTTGATGAAGGCGATCCGCCGGTGGCGGAGCTGGGTCAGGTGGCGGAGGGCGAGGGTCGCCGCGGCGTCGTGGTCGAGCACGACGCTGGTCGTGCCCTTCACCGAGTGGTGGCTCGAGACCGTCGCCACGGGGATGGGGAGCTGCTGCTCCCACGGCGCGCTCACCACGATGAGCGCGTCCGCTCCGCGGTCGGTGAACCCGCGCGCGTACTCGCGGACGCGCTGCGGCTCGAGGTAGTGGCTCGCCACGAAGTGGAAATACCCCTGCCCGGCCAGAAACTCCTCGATGCCCTGGAGCACGAGGACGTTGTAGCCCTGGCTCACGCCGGGGATCATCACGCCCACGCTGTAGCTCCGGCGCGTCCGGAGGGAGCGCGCCAGGAAGTTCGGACGGTAGCCGAGCTCCCGCGCCTTGGCGCGGACCCGCTCCTGCGTCGCTGCGGAGATGCCGACCGAGGTGTCGCCCTTGAGGACGAGGGAGACGGTCGCCGGCGAGAGCCCCAGCATGCCTGCGAGATCGCGGAGCGTCAGCGGCCGGTCCACGGGCACGGTCCGCGACCGCGACCGCGCCTTCGAGCGTTTCATGCCCGCATTGTGCCCGCAGGGCGGAGGAAGTGCGAGGAAGTATGCGAACGGCCGAAACGGGCTTTTCACCGGCGGTGGGAAGGAACGCTGGCGGCCGGCTGTACGAAGGGCATGGCCCTCTGGAACAACAAGCAGGACACGATGCCCTCTGCGGAGCCCGGCCCTGTGCCCGGGCGTTTCACCCAGATCCCGCCCACCCGCCAGGAGGACACGCCTCCTGCCCGCCGCGACGACCCGGTGCCGATGGCCGGGGCGCCCTCGAGCGACCTCCTGCTCGGTCCCGGCGCCGAGTTCGACGGCAAGCTCACGTTCCGCGGCACGCTCCGGATCGACGCCAAGTTCACGGGCTCGATCGTCACGGACGACGTGCTCATCGTGGGCGAGCACGCCCGCATGGACGCCGAGATCACCTGTGGCTCCGTCGTGATCCACGGCGAGGTCAACGGCAACGTCCGCGCCACCGGCGCCGTCGAGCTGCGCCACACCGCGAAGCTCCGCGGCGACGTCACCTCCCCGTCCCTCGTGATCGAGCGCGGCGCGCTCCTCCAGGGCACCGTCCGGCTCGGCGAGAAGGCGGCCAAGGCCACCAAGTAGCGCTTCGCCCGCCCGTCAGGGCGGCTCGCGAGGTCCGTAGAATCCTGAAGCCCGCCCGGCTCCCCGCCGGGACGGGCTTCTTGCGTTCGCCCGCCGGAGGGTCCCCGACGTTTATCAGCGCACCCCGGGAATCGTCCTTGACGCACCGCTTCTTGTGGCTGTATGTCGAGACAAGTTTCTCGATACCGCTTTCTCGAATGGCAAGCGCACCCACCACCCCGAAGCCCCGCGAGGCCGGCACCGCCAGCATGCGGCGGCTGCCGCTCTACTACCGCTTCGGCCAGCAGCTCCTCGCGGCGGGGGTGCGAAACGTCTCCTCGAGCCTCCTCGGCCGCGACCTCGGCCTCGACCCGACGCAGGTTCGCAAGGACCTGGAGGCCATCGGGCTTTCGGGCAAGCCCAAGGTCGGCTTCGGCGTGGCGGACATCCTCCGGGGCATCGAGATCTTCCTCGGCTGGGATCGCCCGAAGCAGGCCGTGATCGCCGGGGCGGGCAGTCTGGGGAGCGCTCTCCTGCGCTACGACCGTTTTCGCGAGTACGGCATCTCCATCGTTGCCGCGTTCGACACCGACCCCCAGAAGATCGGTGTGCCGATCGGCGGCAAAGAGGTCTTCCTTCTCGACTCGCTCCCCGGGCGGACGCTCCGGATGGGGGTGCAGCTCGGGATCATCGCCACCCCTCCCCAGGCGGCGCAACGCGTCGCCGATCTGATGGTCGAGGGCGGCATCCGGGCGATCTGGAACTTCGCCCCGGTGCACCTGCGGGTCCCCGAGAGCGTCGTCCTCCAGAACGAGGACCTCTGCCACTCGCTCGCCACCCTCTCCCTGAAGCTCGCCCGGCGCTCCGCGCTCGCGGGCACCGCGCCCGAGGCGTTCCCGGGAGCGGCCGCGTTCCTCGAGGGCCTGGCGACGGAGGTCCTCCCGGACTTCGAAGCGGCCGAGGCGGTCGTGGACGCGGCCGGCGATTCCACCCCGCAGGACCAGGAGTGAAGTCATGGCGAAGACGATCGACGTCACCGAGCTCATCCTCCGCGACGCGCACCAGAGCCTCATGGCGACGCGGATGGCACTCGAGGACATGGTCCCGGCCTGCGAGGACCTCGACAGGGCCGGGTACTGGTCGGTCGAGTGCTGGGGCGGGGCGACCTTCGACTCCTGCATCCGCTTCCTGAACGAGGACCCCTGGGAGCGGCTGCGCACGTTCCGGAAGCTCTTGCCCAACACGCGGCTCCAGATGCTGCTCCGCGGCCAGAACCTGCTCGGCTACCGCCACTACGAGGACTCGGTGGTGGACCGGTTCGTGGAGAAGGCCGCCGAGAACGGGATGGACGTGTTCCGCGTCTTCGACGCGCTCAACGACGTCCGGAACCTCCGCCGCGCCCTCGCCGCCGTCCGGAAGACCGGCAAGCACGCGCAGGGGACCATCTGCTACACGGTGAGCCCGCTCCACTCGACCAACGACTTCGTCGAGCTGGCGGAGAAGCTCGTCGAGCTGGGCTGCGACTCGCTCTGCATCAAGGACATGGCGGCGCTGCTCAAGCCGCAGCCTGCCTACGACCTCGTCCGCGGCATCAAGCAGGCGTGCGGCGAGGACGTGCGCGTCCACGTCCACGTCCACGCCACCACCGGCGTCACCATGGTGAGCCTCATGAAGGCGATCGAGGCGGGGGCGGACTGCGTGGACACCGCCATCAGCTCGCTCTCGCTCGGCCCCGGGCACAACCCCACCGAGAGCCTGGTGGAGATGCTCGACGGCACGCCCTACGACACGCGGCTCGACCGCCAGCGCCTGCTCCGGCTGAAGCGGCACTTCAACGCCGTGCGCCCGCGCTACCAGGAGTACCTCTCCAGCTTCACCGGCGTGGAGACGGAGATCTTCGAGAGCCAGATCCCCGGCGGGATGCTCTCCAACATGGAGAGCCAGCTCAAGCAGCAGGGCGCGGCCCACCGCCTCGACGAGGTGCTCGGCGAGGTCCCGAACGTGCGCAAGGACGCGGGCTTTCCGCCGCTCGTCACGCCCTCCTCGCAGATCGTGGGGACCCAGGCCGTCTTCAACGTGCTCATGGGCCGCTACAAGGTGATGACCGGCGAGTTCGCCGATCTCATGCTCGGCTACTACGGCGAGACGATCGGCCCGCGCGACCGCGCGGTGATCGCCCAGGCCGCGAAGCAGACCGGCAAGAACCCGATCAATGGCCGGCCCGCGGATCTGCTGAAGCCCGAGTGGCAGGAGCTCCGCACCGCGGCCATCGCCCTCCCCGGCTGCAACGGCTCGGACGAGGACGTCCTCACCTACGCGATGTTCCCGCAGGTCGCGCCGAAGTTCTTCGCGACGCGCGACCAGGGGCCGAAGAACCTGGGCAAGGCGCCAGCCGCGTCGGCGGCGCCGCCCGCACCCGCGCCCGCGGCCGCGACCGAGAACGGCAAGGGACCCAAGAGCCCGGTGACGACCCCGATCACCTACGACGTGAAGCTGAACGGCCGCACCCACCGCGTGACGGTCACGCCGGCGTGAACCGAGGACTCGACGAGATCATGGCCACCCAGGGCATGCAGGAGAGGATCGTGGAGCTGCGCAAGCGCCGCGCCGAGGCGAAGCTCGGCGGCGGCGCCGACAAGCTCGAGAAGCACCGCGCCGGCGGGAAGCTCACCGCCCGTGAGCGGATCGAGGCGCTCGTCGATCCCGACTCGTTCGAGGAGACGGGGCTCTTCGCCCGGCACCGGGCGACGGCGCTCGGCATGGAGGGCAAGGACCTGCCCGCCGACGGCGTCGTGACCGGCGCGGCCTCGATCCACGGCCGGCTCGTCCACCTGGCGAGCCAGGACTTCACGGTGGCCGGCGGATCCGCGGGCGAGATCCACTCGACCAAGGTCGCGGAGATCATGGTCCAGTCGCTCAAGACCGGGTCGCCGTTCGTCTTCGTCAACGACTCCGGCGGCGCGCGCGTGCAGGAGGGGATCGACTCGCTCTCCGGCTACGGCAAGGTCTTCCACGCCAACGTGATGCTCTCCGGCGCCGTCCCGCAGATCTCCCTCATCTGCGGCCCGTGCGCCGGCGGCGCGGCCTACAGCCCGGCCCTCACCGACTTCGTCATCCAGACGCGCCAGGCGCAGATGTTCATCACCGGCCCGCAGGTGATCAAGAGCGTCACCGGCGAGGCCGTCACCGCGGAGGCGCTCGGCGGCCCCGAGGCGCACATGACGCTTTCGGGCGTCATCCACTTCGTGGCCGAGGACGACCGGCACGCGGTCGCGCTCTGCCAGAAGCTGCTCAGCTTCCTCCCCTCGAACAACCTCGAGGACCCGCCGCAGGTCGAGGGCGATCGGCACGTCGATCCCAACCCGGCGCTCGACGAGGTCGTCCCCACCGATCCGAAGAAGGGCTACGACGTCCGCCAGGTGATCACCGGCGTCGTGGACTTCGGCGACTTCCTCGAGGTCCAGGCCGGCTACGCCACCAACATCGTGGTCGGCTTCGCCCGGATCACCGGCCGGACCGTGGGCGTCATCGCCAACCAGCCGGCGGTGCAGGCGGGCGTGCTCGACATCAACGCCTCTTCGAAGGCCTCGCGCTTCATCCGGTTCTGCAACGCCTTCAACGTCCCGCTCCTCACCTTCGTGGACGTGCCCGGCTTCCTCCCGGGCGTCCAGCAGGAGCACGGCGGCATCATCCGGCACGGCGCGAAGATGCTCTTCGCCTACTCGGCCGCGACCGTCCCGAAGATCACCGTCATCCTCCGCAAGAGCTACGGCGGCGCGTACCTCGCCATGTGCGGCAAGGACCTGGGCGCGGATCGCGTGTTCGCCTGGCCCACCGCCGAGATCGCGGTGATGGGCGCCGAGGCCGCCGCCGAGATCGTCTTCCGCAAGGAGATCCAGGAGGCCGACGACAAGAAGGCCCGGCGCAAGGAGCTCGTCGAGCGGTACCGGGAGACCTTCTCGAACCCCTACGTCGCCGCAGGACGGCGGCTGGTGGACGACGTCATCGAGCCCGCGGCCACGCGCCGGCACGTGGCGCACGCGCTCGAGTACCTGCACACGAAGCGCGAGCTCCGCCCGGCCAAGAAGCACGGGCTCATCCCGCTCTAGGACCGCGTATGAGAAAGCCCCAGAAGCAGGACATCGCGGAGGTGCTCGCGGAGCTCCGCGCGCAGGTGGCGGATCTGGCGTCGCGGCTGGCCGCGCTCGAGGCGGGCGTCGCATCGGGCACACCTCCGCTCGCCCTGAGCCTGTCGAAGGGCGAGGGCGTGCCATCGCCGTCTCCCGCACCCGCCGCCGCGGCTCCGGCGCCCTCGGCGATCACCGAGGAGGAGCTCCTCGCCGTGTCCGCCGCCCTGGCCGCGTACTTCGGGGTCCGGATGCGGATCCGCTCGATCCGCCTGACCGGCTCGCCCGTGTGGGCCCAGCAGGGCCGCGTCTCGATCCAGGCCTCACACCGCTTGCACAGCTAGGAGACCCACCGTGAAGCTGAAGGTGACCGTGGACGGGAAGACGTACGAGGTGGACGTCGAGGCGTCCGAGCCGGAGACCCCGGCGCCGCCGCCGCCGCGGCAGTTCGTGGTGGCGCCCGCACCGGTCCGCGTCCCGGCGGGTCCCGCCGCACCGCCTGCCGCGACGCAGGGCGCGGCGGTGGACGAGGAGAAGGTGTGCCGCAGCCCGGTCTCGGGGATCGTGGTCCGCATCGCCGCCCAGGTGGGGCAGGCGCTGCAGACCGGCGACGCCCTGATCGTGCTCGAGGCGATGAAGATGGAGACCAACATCACCGCCCCCAGGCCAGGCAAGATCGCCGCCATCAAGGTGAACCAGGGCGACAGCGTGTCGTCGGGGCAGATCGTGGTGGAGTTCGAATGACCAGCGACATGCAAAAGATCCCGGGATTCCTGTTCTTCGATCACATCGCCATCTCCGTGAAGAAGGGCGAGCTCGAGGCGCAGGTGGCGGCGTACGAGGCGATGGGTCTCCGCGTGCTGCACCGCGAGGACGTCCTCGGCACCGACCAGGTGCGCGAGGTGCTGCTCCAGGTCGGAGACGGCCCGAACCTCGTACAGCTCCTGGAGCCGCTCAGCGACGCGTCGCCGGTGGCGAAGCAGATCGAGAAGAACGGCGGGCGCGGCGGCATCGCCCACATGGCGCTCCGGGTGAAGGACGCGAAGGTCGCCTACGACTACCTCCAGTCGAAGGGCTTCAAGCTCATCGACAAGGCGCCCCGGCCCGGCTCGCGCGGCACCACCGTCTTCTTCGTCCACCCCAAGACCACGGAGGCGGTCGCGTTCGGCTACCTCCTCGAGGTCGTCCAGGAGGGCTCTGCACATGCCTGAGAAGGCCACCGGCTCCGACTCGCTCGAGCTCCGGAAGGAGTTCCCGCCCGTCCACACCTCGGAGTGGGAGGCGGCGATCTCCAGGGACCTGAAGGGCGCGGACTACGAGAAGAAGCTCGTCTGGCGGACCGAGGAGGGCATCGCGGTCCGGCCGTATTATCGGAGCGAGCACGTCGCCGGCCTCCCGCCGCAGCGCGCGGCCGGTCGCTGGACGATCGCCCAGGACGCGACGCCGGGCCCCGACGTCATCCGCGCCGACCTGCTCCATGAGGCGGGCGCGCACGCGGTGCAGGAGCTGGGCTACGCCCTCGCTGCCGGCGTCGAGCGGCTCGCGCTGCTCACCGAGAAGGAGCCGCTCGAGAAGGCGGCTTCGAAGGTCGAGTTCGTCTTCGCCGTCGGACCCTACTACTTCACCGAGATCGCGAAGCTCCGCGCGGCCCGGCTCCTCTGGGCCCAGGCGGTGTCCGCGTTCGGCGCGGCGCCGGCCGAGGCGGCGCGGATGCGGCTCGCCGTCCGGACCCCGCGCCGGAACAAGAGCGTCCTCGACCGGTACACGAACCTGCTCCGGGTCACGACGGAGGCGCTCTCGGCGGTGATCGGCGGCTGCGACCAGCTGACGGTCGAGCCGTTCGGGTTCGACGAGCACCTGGCGTTGAACGTCCAGCATATCCTCCAGGAGGAGTCGCACGTGGACGCCGTCGCCGATCCGGCCGGCGGCTCCTATTACGTCGAGGCGCTCACCGATGCCATCGCCCGCGCCGCCTGGAAGCTGTTCCAGGAGGTCGAGGCGGCGGGTGGGTGGTCGAAGGCCCTCGCGACCGGCACGGTGGAGCAGGCGCTCGCCGAGACGCGCGTGAGCCGGGAGAAGGCGGTGTCGGGCCGCCGCCGCGCGCTGGTCGGCGTGAACAACTACCCCAACTTGACGGAGAAGGAGCCCGAGGTCGCGGCACCGCCCGCCGCGCCGTCCACCCTCCCCCTCCCCCGGCCGCGGATGGCGGAGCCCTTCGAGCGGATCCGGCTCCGCACCCTCGCGCACGCGAAGGCGACGGGCAAGACGCCCAAGGTGCTCCTCCTCGCCCGCGGCGACGCGAAGATGCGCAGCGCCCGCGCAGGCTTCTGCCTCAACTTCTTCGGCTGCGCCGGGTTCGACGTCGTCGAGGGCGACGCGCTCCTCCCGGACGCGGACCTCGTCGTCCTGTGCAGCTCCGACGCCGAGTACCTCGCGCTCGCGCAGGAGGTCTGCCCGAAGGTGAAGGTCCCGGTGCTCGTCGCCGGAAACCCCAAGGACCAGCTCGACGCCCTCACCGCCGCCGGCGTGCAGGGCTTCGTCCACATCCAGAGCGACGCCGTCGAGACGCTCACCCACTGGCAGGATCGGCTCGGCCTGAGGCGCTGACACATGAGACCCGACTTCACGAAGATCGCCTACCAACCCGGTCCTGCCACGGCAGCCGCCGCGCCCGAACCGCAGGTGGCAGGCCAGAAGCCCTGGCTCACGGGCGAGGGGATCGCCGTCAAGCGGTGGTACGACGACGCCGACCTCGCCCGGCTCGAGCACCTCGAGCACGCGGCCGGCGTGCCGCCGTTCCTCCGCGGCCCGTACTCGACGATGTACGCGATGCAGCCCTGGACCATCCGGCAGTACGCCGGGTTCTCCACGGCGGAGGAGTCGAACGCCTTCTACCGGCGCAATCTCGCGGCCGGGCAGAAGGGCCTCTCCGTCGCCTTCGACCTCGCCACGCACCGCGGCTACGACTCGGACAACGAGCGCGTCGTGGGCGACGTCGGCAAGGCGGGCGTGGCCATCGACTCGGTCGAGGACATGAAGATCCTCTTCGACCGGATCCCGCTCGACCGGATGTCCGTGTCGATGACCATGAACGGCGCGGTGCTGCCGGTCATGGCCTTCTACATCGTCGCCGCCGAGGAGCAGGGCGTCGCGACCGAGAAGCTCTCCGGGACCATCCAGAACGACATCCTCAAGGAGTTCATGGTCCGGAACACGTACATCTACCCGCCGATCCCCTCGATGCGGATCATCGGCGACATCTTCCGGTACTGCTCCGAGAAGATGCCGAAGTTCAACTGCATCTCGATCAGCGGCTACCACATGCAGGAGGCCGGCGCGACCGCCGACATCGAGCTCGGCTACACGCTCGCCGACGGCGTCGAGTACGTCCGCACCGGCATCCAGGCCGGCATGTCGGTGGACGACTTCGCCCCCCGCCTGAGCTTCTTCTGGGGCATCGGGATGAACCACTTCATGGAGATCGCCAAGATGCGCGCCGCCCGGGTGCTCTGGGCGAAGCTCATCAAGGGGTTCGGCCCGAAGAACCCGAAGTCGATGGCGCTCCGGACCCACTCGCAGACCTCGGGCTGGAGCCTCGCGGCGCAGGACGTCTTCAACAACGTCCCGCGCACCTGCGTCGAGGCGCTGGCGGCGGCGCTGGGCCACACCCAGTCGCTCCACACCAACGCGCTCGACGAGGCCATCGCGCTCCCCACCGACTTCTCGGCCCGCATCGCCCGCAACACCCAGATCTACCTGCAGGAAGAGACCGGCATCACGAAGGTCGTCGATCCCTGGGCGGGCAGCCACTACGTCGAGGCGCTGACGCACCAGCTCATGCACAAGGCCTGGCACCACATCCAGGAGGTCGAGGGGCTCGGCGGCATGGCCAAGGCGATCGAGACCGGCATCCCCAAGATGCGGATCGAGGAGGCCGCGGCCCGCCGTCAGGCGCTCATCGACTCCGGCCGCGAGACGATCGTCGGCGTGAACAAGTACCGTCGCGCCGAGGAGAAGCCGATCGACGTGCTCGTCGTGGACAACAAGGCCGTCCGTGAGTCCCAGCTCAGGCGCCTCGCGCAGGTGAAGGCGAAGCGCGACGGCGCGAAGGTCGAGGCGGCGCTCCGGGCGCTCACCTCGGCCGCGGAGAAGGGCGAGGGCAACCTGCTCGAGCTGTCGGTGAACGCGGCGCGACTCCGGGCAACGCTGGGCGAGATCTCCGGCGCGCTGGAGAAGCCGTTCGGGAGGTACCAGGCCGTGAACCGGACCATCTCCGGGGTCTACTCCTCCGAGAGCGAGGGCGACCCCGAGTTCCAGAAGGCGAAGCAGCAGGCGGCGGAGTTCGCGAAGGCGGAGGGCCGGCGCCCGCGCATCCTCATGGCCAAGATGGGCCAGGACGGCCACGACCGCGGCGCCAAGGTGATCGCCACCGCGTTCGCCGACCTCGGCTTCGACGTGGACGTCGGGCCGCTCTTCCAGACGCCGCGCGAGGCGGCGCGCATGGCGGTCGAGAACGACGTGCACGTGCTCGGCGTCTCCTCGCTCGCCGGCGGGCACTCGACCCTCGTCCCCGAGGTGATCGCAGAGCTCCGGAAGCTCGGCCGCGAGGACATCCTCGTCGTCTGCGGCGGCGTGATCCCTCCGCAGGACTACGACGCCCTTTTCAAGGCCGGCGTCACCGAGGTGTTCGGCCCGGGCTCGGTCATCCCCGTCTGCGCCCAGAAGATCCTCGCGGCGCTGGTTGGTTAGACGGGGGCTGCGCCCCCGCCCCGCCGGCATAGCCGTCGGGGCCCCACCCCTGCTACGCGGGGCCCTGCGCCGTGCTCGCCGCTACGCGGCTGCGCCCGGCTGCCCCGCGGAGGAGGGGCTGCGCC
>JAEZXM010000174.1 GCA_023419875.1 Pseudomonadota bacterium
GTATCAGACGGCCGCGGTCGATGCCCGCTCGTTTGTCTCGGATGCCTGCCTCCATGCGCACCCTCATCGACGGCTTCTGCGCTTCGTCGGCGCGCGCCCCCGGAGCCGCGGCCCTGGAGGTCGGCGAGGAGGTGCTCGGCTACGGCGAGCTCGAGGCACGCGCCGCCGGCGTCGCCGCGAGCCTGGCACGCCACGCACCTCCCGGCCCCCTCGCGGCGGTGCTCGCGTACCGGACGGCGGCGGCCTACCAGGGTGTGCTCGGGGTCCTTGCCGCGGGCCGCGGTTACGTGCCGCTCAACCCGACCTTCCCGGCGGCCCGCTCGGAGACGATGTTCCGCCTCTCCGGCTGCGAGGCCGTGGTCGCGGCGCCGGAGGGGGCGGAGACGCTCCAGGCCATCCTCTCCGCGTCGACGCGGGCCGTGACCGTCGTCTCGCTCGGGCTCCCGGACCTCGACGCCTGGCGGGCACGGTACCCGGCGCACCGGTTCGTCCTCCCCGATCCGGAGACGCGCACGGTGGACCGGGACCTCCTCGGTCGCGTCGATCCCGGGGCCACGGCGTACCTCCTCTTCACCTCGGGCAGCACCGGCGTGCCGAAGGGCGTCCCGGTGAGCCACGCGAACGTCACGAGCTATCTCCGGTACGTCGGCGACCGGTACCGGTTCCGGCCCGAGGATCGGTTCTCGCAGACGTTCGACATGACCTTCGACCTCTCCGTCCACGACATGTTCGTCTCGTGGACGAGCGGCGCCTGCCTCGTGGCGATGCCGCACTCCGCGGTGATGGCCCCCGCGAAGCACATCCGCGATCGGCGGCTCACCGTCTGGTTCTCGGTCCCGTCGGTGGTGATGATGATGCAGCGGCTCCGGTCCCTGAAGGACGGGCTCTTCCCGGAGCTGCGCGTGAGCCTCTTCTGCGGCGAGCCGCTGCTCGAGACATGGGCCGACGCCTGGCAGCGCGCGGCGCCGGGGTCGCTCGTCGAGAACGTGTACGGCCCGACCGAGGCCACCATCGCCATCTCGCACTACACCTGGAAGCCCCGCCGCGAGGACAACCGCTGCGAGAAGGGGATCGTCCCCATCGGCACGATCTTCGACGGGCAGCGCGGCGCGGTGGTCGATCCGGTCGCGCGCCGACGCGTGACCCGCGGGACGCCCGGCGAGCTCTGGCTCTCCGGCTCGCAGGTCACGAAGGGCTACCTCGGCGATCCGGAGAAGACGAAGGTCCAGTACGTCTCGCTCGACGGCGAGGAGGGCACCTGGTACCGGACCGGCGATCTGGTGGCGGAGTCGCCCGAGCCCGACGCCGGCACGCTCCAGTACCTCGGCCGCGTCGATCACCAGATCCAGATCAACGGCCACCGGGTGGAGCTCCAGGAGATCGATCAGGCGGTGCGCGCGGCGGCGGGGACGGACGCAGCCATGGCGGTGGCCTGGCCGGTGGTCAGCGGCCGGGCGGACGCGGTCTACGCCTTCGTCTGCGGCGGTCCGGATCTCGACGGCGCGGCGATCATCGCCGCCTGCGCGCGGACCCTGCCCGTCTACATGGTCCCGAAGGCGGTCTTCGCCGTCGACACCATGCCGCTCAACTCGAACGGCAAGATCGACCGCAAGAAGCTTTCCGAGCGGGTGGGGGAGCTAATTCATGAGCGAAGCTGAGGTCCGCGAGGTCGTCGTCGAGCTCCTCACCCGGGCCGCGGCGGCCAAGGGGGCCGGGCCGTTCGATCCGTCGGACGGCCTGCACCTCGTCGACTCCGGCCTCCTCGACTCGTTCGCGTTCCTCGATCTGTTGACGGCGCTCGAGACCCGCTTCGGCGTGCAGCTCGATCTCACCGAGGCCGATCCGGACGTGTTCCTCCGGCTGGGAGGGCTGGCCCGCCTGGTGGAGGCCGCCCGCGGGAGCCGCTGACGATGGGCCCGCTCAACCCGCGGACCGGCGCCGAGCTCCTCGGGGACGACGCTGTGCTGACCGAGATCGCGGCCGGCGTCCACGAGGCGGGCAACCCGTACTTCGATCACGTGCTCGGCGGCCCGGAGGCGGCGCGCCGGATCCTGGACGCCTGGGTGCGGCGTCCCTCGTCCGAGGTGTTCGCCGGACGGGCCCGGCTGCTCTTCGAGGGCGAGACGCTCGTGGGCGGCTTCGTGGCCATGACCGGCGGGGAGTGCAAGCGGTGCCGGATGGCGGACACCGCCGCGCTCCTCGCCGCGCACCGCGGGGACGAGCGGACCGCGCTCCTCGCGCGGCTCGCCGGGGTGAAGGGGATCTTCGCGCCGCTCGAGGACGGCGACTGGTACGTGAGCAAGGTGTGGGTCTCGCCCCGGCTCCGCGGGAAAGGGTACGGCGGCCTCGTGTCCCGGGAGGCGTTCTTCCCCGAGCCGCGCCCGCCCGGCCGGATCCTCGCGGACGTGGCGGAGTCCAACGCCGCCGCGCTCGCCACCTACCGCCGGCTCGGGCTGGAGATCGTGCCCGGCGCCGGTTCCCCGAGCGCGCTCCGGTACGCGGTGGTGCGGCGGAGCTCGCCGTGACCGCCGTGCCCGCCGCCGAGCCGGTCCGCGTCCGCCCGCTCCTGCCGGGCGACGTCGACGCGGTCGTCTCGATGGTCTGCGCCCAGGAGTTCACCGCGGGGTTCCCGCGGGAGACGATCCGGCGCTCCTTCGACTATCCGTGGATGCCGGACCGGCCGCACTCCGGCTTCGTGCTGCAGGCCGGCGAGCGGATCGTCGGCTGCCTGGGCGTGATCTTCTCGAGCCGGCGCGTGGGCGGGCGGGAGGAGCGATACGGCAACACCAGCACCTGGTACGTCGAGCCGAGCCACCGGCGCTACGGGCTGCAGCTCCTCACCGCGGCGATGCAGCTCGAGGGCGTGACCCTCCTCACCCTGAGCGCGTCCGAGGTGGCGGCCGCGGTGCTGGAGCGGCTGGGCTTCCAGGTCGTGAGCCGGCGTGCGCTCTTCTTCGGCCCCCTCTCCGGCCCGTTCGCGGCGAACCTGCGGACCCGGATCCGGAGCTCCCCGGCCGAGCTCGAGGTGCGGCTCTCCCCGGAGCACCTCCGCGTCCTCCGCGATCACCTGCCGTTCGCGTGCGGTCACTACCTCGTCGAGGAGGGCGGCCGCTCCTGCTACGTCGTCACCGCCCGCTGGCGCGAGAAGGGGTGGTTCCTGCCTGGCGCCGCGCCGGCGCGGCTCCGCCTGCGCCCCTGGCCGGTGAGCAGCGTCCTGTACGTCAGCGATCCGGAGCTCGCCCGGCGCCACTGGCTCGCGCTCCGCTGGCGCATGATGCTCCGCGATCGCTCGGTGGGCGTCACGGTGCCGGAGGCGCTCCTCGGCCCGAACCCGCCCGAGGCCCGGGCCAAGCTGCGCCGGTTCCACGCCTACCGCCGCGGCGGGGCACCGGCGCCGGCGGACGCGCTCTACTCCGAGCTCGTGTTCCAGGCGGGGTGAGATCCCATGGTCCACGCGCTCCCTCTCAAGGCCCGGCTCAAGCGAGGCGTGAAATCCTCCCTGTCCGCGGCGGCCCTGGCGACCGGCCTCTACCGCGTCGCGGCGTCGTCCTACGGCGGCCTCGGGGTCGTCTTCATGCTGCACCGGGTGATCGAGCCGGGGCGGCCCTCGCTCTGGCCCGGCTTCGAGATCCCCGCGGACGTGCTCGACGCCATGCTCGCGGCGACGAAGCGCCTCGGCTGGGAGCCGGTCTCGATCGACGAGGTGGAGCGGAGGCTGCGCGAGGGCGGGGGTCGAGGCCGGTTCGCCTGCTTCACCCTCGACGACGGCTACGCGGACAACCTCGAGCTGGCGCTCCCCGTCTTCGAGAGGCACGCCGCGCCCCTGTGCGTCTACGTGAACACGGGCCTCGTCGAGCGATCGGTCTTCTACTGGTGGGGAGCGCTCGACGAGCTCGTGCGGACCCGCGATCGCGTGGACTGCGACGGGCGATCGTTCGTCGCCGGCACCTGGGCCGAGAAGCGCGCCGCGTACGACGCGCTGAACGAGCTGTGCTACGAGCGCGGCCCGGACTTCGCGCGCGCGCTCCTCGACGATCACGGGGTGGACGCCCGCGCCCTCCTCGATCGCGACGTGCTCACGCCCGAGCGCGTGTGCGCGCTGGCCGGGAGCGCGCTCGCGACCGTCGGCGCCCACGGGATCTCGCACGAGAAGCTGCAGCCGATGGGCGACGCCGACGCGCGGCGGGAGATCGCCGAGCCGCGCCGCATCCTCGAAGGCTGGACGGGCCGGCCGGTGCGGCACCTCGCCTACCCCTTCGGCGCCAGGGGCGCCTGCGGCCCGCGCGAGTTCCGGTTCGCCGCCGAGGCCGGCTACGCGACCGCCGTGACCACCCGCCGCGGGAACCTCTTCCGCGAGCACCGCGAACACGTGACGTGCCTTCCGCGCCGGGAGATCCCGCTCGACGAGGTGACGCTCCGGAACGCGCTCTCCGGCGTCGAGACGCTGCTCTCGCGCGCGCCGAAGGTGCAGACGACCTGAACGGTCACCTTGCCTCCTGGTACTGTCGGGGCATGGGGGGATGTGTTATTCGCGCCGACCGATGAAGGATCCCGTGCTCACGCCGCCCGCTCCGCAGGCGCAGCTCGATCTGGAGGCCGGGGGCGGGAGCGCGCCGGCCGCGGGCGGCGAGGGCTCGCGCGCCGCCTCCACACGCGTCGCCAGGAACTCCTTCTGGCTCATCGCCCAGCCGCTGCTCATGAACGCGATCGCGATCGTCTCGACGGCGTACATCGCCCGGACGCTCGGGCCGGAGGACTACGGCCGGTTCGTGACCGCGCTCGCGTTCATCGCCATGTTCGTGCCGGTGACCAACCTCGGCCTGCGGTTCGTGACCATCCGGGACCTGGCGAGCGGGACGTACGTCCGCGCGGGCGCGTCCCCCGGGCCCGAGGAGATGGGGTCGTACGTGGGCCGCATGCTCGTCCTGCGCCTGCTCCTCGGCCTCGCCTGCGCGGTCGTGGCGCTGGCGGCGGTGGGGGTGAGCGGGGGCAGCGAGGAGACGGTGCGGGTGACGCAGATCGCCTCCGCGATCATCGTCCTGCAGGCGGCGAGCAGCGCCTTCAACGACGTCTTCCAGGCGTTCGAGGCGATGAAGCTCGTGGCCCGGGTGCAGTTCGTCATGGGCCTCTTCATCATCGGGTCGTCCGTGAGCGCGCTGCTCCTCGGCCTGGGCCTGTACGGGCTCATGGGCGCCTACGTCCTCGGCAACCTCCTCGGTACGACGATCTGGATCTGGCACGTCCGGGCCCGGGGGATCGTTCCCCGGCTCTCGATCGACGTGCCGTTCTGGAGGCGCAGCCTGCTCGTCGCCGCCCCGCTGTTCTTCCCCAACCTCGTCCGCGAGGCCGGGACGCGGTTCGGCGTGGTCCTGCTCGGGCGCTTCTCCGGGCAGCACGCGGTGGGGACCTTCGGCGCCGCCAACAACCTGCTCGACCGGCTGGTGGTGATCCCCGACGGCGTGTGCACCGCGCTCTTCCCCACGCTCTCGGGCGCGTACGCGCGGTCGCGGGAGGTGGCGGGGAAGATCTACCGCACCTTCTTCCGGCTCTTCCTGGTGGTGGGCCTGCCCATCGCGGTGGGGACGACGGTGCTCGCGGAGCCGATCACCTATCTCATCTTCGGGCGGGAGTACGAGAACACCCCGCTCGCGCTCGCCATCCTGGCCTGGGGCCTCTTCCTGAACTTCCTCGCGTACCTCCAGGGCTGGACGGTGGCAGCCATCCGGCAGGAGCGCCGCGGCTTCTTCGTGCCCATCGCCTGCACCGCCGCGTACCTCGGGCTCGCGGTGGCCCTCATGCCCGGCTTCCAGGAGATCGGGCTCGCGGTGGCGACGCTCGCCCTGCCGGGCGTCTCCTTCCTGCTGTTCCGGCCGATCATCCGGGAGCACCTCGTCGCCCGGGTCGTCGAGCCGGCGCTCGTCCTGAAGATCGTGGCGGCGAGCGTCATCATGGGCGGGGTCACGTGGATGGTGCGCGGCTGGCCGGTGTGGCTGTCGATCCCCGCCGGCGCCGCCACGTACGCCGGCGCGACCCTCGCCCTCGGCGCGATGCGCCTCTCCGAGATCCGGGAGATCCTTGCCAGCATGCGCGGGAGAAGCGGGGCGTCCCCTTGAAACCCATGGTCCGGCCGGACATATCCTCGCCCCACCCCGACGGAGCGCGAACATGAGCACTGAGCCCGCGCCCACGCAGCACGCACAGGGGAACGCGCGCGGCGATCCCCGAGCCACCGACCGCCTGCGGGCACACTACGAGGTGGAGCGGGAGCTCGGCGATCGGCTCCGGCGCGCGCCCGCCGCCGAGCGACGCGCGCTCTACGCCAAGGTCTACGACGAGCTCTACGCCCGGGTGCCGGACCACCCGCAGCTCACGCGGAAGTCCTCGGTCGAACGGAGCGAGACGGCGGTGACGGCCCAGTACCGTCTCCTCCGGCGCTTCCTCACCCGCGAGTCCACGTTTCTGGAGATCGGCGCGGGCGACTGCGCGGTGTCCCTCCGCGCCTGCGCCGACGCCGGCCAGGTGATCGCCGCGGACGTCTCGGACGCGATCACCTCGGGCGAGAAGCGGCCTTCGAACTTCCGCCTGGTCCTCTTCGACGGCTGCGAGCTCGGTCTCCCCGACGCGAGCGTGGACGTCGCCTACAGCAACCAGGTGATCGAGCACCTGCACCCGGAGGACGCCGTGACGCAGCTCCGGTCCATCCTCCGCGTGCTCAAGCCCGGCGGCGCCTACGTCTGCGTGACGCCCAACCGCGTGAACGGGCCCCACGACGTGTCCCGCTTCTTCGACAAGGAGGCCACCGGCTTCCACATGAAGGAGTACACGCACGGCGAGCTCGCCGCCCTCATGCGCCAGGTCGGCTTCGTGGACCCGCAGGCCGTGGTCGGGGTGAAGGGCAAGTTCGCGGCGGTGCCGGTGCCGGTGATGCGGGCGGTGGACGCCGGCGCGAGTCTCCTGCCGCGTGCGCTCCGTCGCCGGCTCGACTTCCTCCTCGAGCGGCTCTTGATGGTCCGGATCGTCGGGAGGAAACCGCGCGCCTGACCTCGTCGCGCTTCACCCGCCTCCGCCGTTCACCACGCGTTCATGTCCATCCTCGTCTCGGCGGTCATCCCCGTCTACAACTACGGGCGCTTCGTGGCCCGGGCCATCGACAGCGTCCTCGCGCAGACGCACGCGCCCGTGGAGTGCGTCGTCGTGGATGACGGCTCCACCGACGACACGCCCCAGGTCCTCTCGGGCTACGGGGAGCGGATCCGCGCGCTCCGCCAGGAGAACCGGGGCCTGTCGGCGGCGCGGAACGCGGGAATCCGGGCGGCCCGCGGCGCGTACGTGGCGCTGCTCGACGCAGACGACACCTGGAAACCGGAGAAGCTCGCCCGACAGCTGGCGGCGGTCAAGGCGGACCCCGCGATCGGGGCGGTGGGGTGCGGGTACGAGTGGATCCACGCGGACGGGCCGCCGCGAAGGTTCGAGGGGAAGGCGTGGCCGACCGAGCGCAGGGAGCGGCTCCGGGCGCTGGCGATGCGCGAGACGTGGCTCGGGGGCTCGGGATCGGGCGCGCTCGTCCGGCGCAAGGTCTTCGACGAGGTCGGCTTCTTCGACGAGCGGCTCCGGTGCGCCGAGGACTGGGACATGTGGCTGCGGATCGCCGACCGCTACCGCATCGTGAACGTCCCCGAGGTGCTGGTCTCGATCCTCCAGCACCGCACCGGCACCTTCCGGAACGCGGAGAAGTTCGAGGCCGCACAGGGCGAGGTCTGCCGCGCCGCCGCCGAGCGGTGGCCGGAGGTGCTCGACGCGCGCCTCCAGCGCCGCATGCGGGCGCTCATCCTGGCCGACGCCGGCGCGGAGTACATCGCGATGCGGGATCTCGGCAAGGCGCTCGACCGCTACCGGGCATCGGTCAAGACGTGGCCGTACGATCTCGTACGCTGGGGCATCGTGGCGCGCCTCGCGCTCAAGGCGGCCGTGGGGCATGACGCCGGCCGCAGCGCTTGCTAAGACCACTCTCCGCGAACCTCGCGTCGAGCGCCTCTCCACGAGCCGTCATGCGTCCTCTCGTCTCGGCGGTGATCCCCGTCTACAACTACGCCCGCTTCGTGGGGCGGGCGATCGACAGCGTCCTCGCCCAGACCCACGCGCCCATCGAGTGCGTGGTCGTGGACGACGGCTCCTCCGACGAGACGCCCCAGGTCCTGGCGCGCTACGGCGGCCGGATCCGCACCTTGCGCCAGGAGAACCGCGGCCCGTCGGCGGCCCGGAACGCGGGGATCCGCGCGGCGCGCGGCGAGTACGTCGCGCTCCTCGACGGCGACGACGCCTGGAAGCCGGAGAAGATCGCCCGCCAGCTCGCGGTGGCCGAGGCGGACGAGGAGGTCGGAGCCGTCGGCTGCGGTTACGAGTGGACGTATCCGGACCGGCCCGCGGCGGCGTTCGAGGGTGGGCCGATCCCCGAGGACCGGGTGGCGCGGGTCCGGGCGCTCGCGACGCGGACCGCCTGGCTCGGGGGCTCGTCGTCCGGGGCCCTCATCCGCCGCCGGGTCTTCGACGAGGTGGGCTACTTCGACGAGGAGCTCCGGTGCGCGGAGGACTGGGAGATGTGGCTCCGCATCGCGTCCCGGCACCGGCTCGCCAACGTGCCCGATCCGCTCGTCTCGATCCTCCAGCACCGGACCGGCACCTTCCGGAACGCGGAGCAGTTCGAGGACGCGCAGGGGAAGGTCCTCCGCATCGCGGCGGAGCGGTGGCCCGAGGTGTTCGACGGGGGCCTGCGGCGCCGGCTGAAGGCGCTCATCCTGGCGGACGCCGGGGCCGAGTACATCGCCGCCGGGGACTTCCGGAAGGCGTTCGCCCGCTACGCGGCGTCGGTCCGCGCCTGGCCGTTCGCGCCGGCGCGCTGGGGGATCGTGGCGCGGCTGGCGCTCCGGGCGGCGTGCCGATCGTGATCGAGGACGGGCGCCGGAGCGACGCGCGGCTCACGCCCGCCGGAAGAACAGGCATTCCCCCTCGGTCCGGATCCGCTTCGCCACCCCGTCGAGCAGCCGCGCGCACTCCTCCTTCGGCTCGAAGTAGACGACGTGCACGTCGCGCGCGCGGCCGATCGCGGCGGCCACGGCGGACATCACCGCGGCGCCGAACGGGTTGTACATGAAGACCACCGTCCGGTCGGGGATCTCGTAGGTGGAGGCGTCCTGCCAGCGGACCTCGATCCGGTCCTGCTTCCCGGCCTGGGCGACGTTCCGGCGCGCCACCTCGGCGAGCTCCTCGCCGTACTCCACGCCGGCGACGGAGCGGAACCCGAACTCCTCGGCGATGAAGAGCACCCGGCCCTTCCCGCAGCCGAGGTCGACGAAGTGGAAGTCGGAGTAGGCGATCGGCAGCGAGGCGATCATCCGGCGGGCGAGCTCCGCCGGGGTCGGCTGGTAGCGGCTGCCCGGCGTCGCCTCGGGCGACACGAGCCGGACCTGCCAGGACGAGACGAGCCCGTCGGTCTGGAGCCCGGTGACCTGGTCGAACTCGCTCCGCCCCTCGCGGCGCAGGCGGCGGAGCACCCAGTGCACGGCGGCGCGGAAGGTGGTGAGGACGCCTTCGCGCCGGAGCTTCGTCACGAGGTGGGCGAGCATGGACATGGGCTCACTCCCCGCGCTGCCCCCGGACGAGCTTCCGGACGCGATCCCGGACCCGGAGCCGCCCGAGCAGCGCGCCCGTCCCGCGGGTGAGCGCGAGCAGGGCGGCGTGGGCGAGCACGCGGCAGTAGTTCCCGGCGTTGCGGCGGAAGAAGTAGACGTGCGCGCACTCGACGGAGCCGGTGGCGTAGCGCTCCTTGTGGAGCCCTTCGCCCTCGGTGAGGTCGAACACCGCCAGCTCCTGCTCGCGGAAGAGGCGCTCCAGGACGAGGTACTGGAGGACGGTGCCGGGGGAGAGGTCGCGGAACGCGGGGTCGTATCCGATGTGCTCGTAGATGATCGCCCGGTCCTGGATCGGGCAGTAGAGGTACGCGGCCGGCGCGCCGCCTACGAAGAGGATGTAGCCGCGGACCTTCCCCCGGGCCGCGGCGCTCCGCATCTCCGCCTGGAACTCGGCGTCGGAGGGCAGGGCGCCGGCGTTGAGCTTCTCCTGGTACGTCTTCGCGGCAACCGCCCGGGCGTGCGCGAAGAACTCGGCCATCTCCTCCGGCGTCCCGTAGGCGCGGAGGTCCGCGGTCCCGCCGCTCCGCTCCGCCACCTTCTTCACGTAGGCGCGGAGCTTGGTGCGGGACTTCGCGTTGAGGTTCTTGCCGAGCAGCTCCTCGAACGTGCCGGAGAGCGAGGTGTAGTAGTTCACGAGCCGTGCGGGCACGTACCGGATGACCCCGGGCAGGAACGTGACGCGCGCGAGGGGCGCGCCGGGGGGGACCGGCTGGTTCATCACCAGCGCGCCGGCCACGTCCTTCTCCCAGGCCGCGAACGGCGGACGGACCGCGTCGAGGTCGGTCCCGAGCGTGGTGAAGTGCGCGTCGAGCACCCCGAACCGGAGCTGCTGCCGGAGGAGGGTGAGCGGGCCGAGCCGGAAGGCGAGCCGGATCGGGCGCAGAACCCAGCGGTCCGCGCCCTCGGCGCGGCCGGCCGCCGCCTCCCCGGCGTGGGGGCTCAAGGCTCCGTCCACGTCGGCCCTGTCTCCGTGATGACCATCCGCTGTACGCCGGAGCCGAAGGGCTGGAGCTTCCCGCCCACGGCGATCCCCCCGCCGGACGAGCTCTTCCCCTTCTCGAAGGTGAGGCCGTACTCGCCGTTCAGGGTGACGGTGAAGCCGTCCTCGGTCTCCTTCAGGGAAGGCGCGAGCGCGGGCCCGCCGTCGGGCGTCGCCTGGAGGACGTGGAGGAAGTACGACTCGGTGGCGCCGGAGGTGGAGACCTCGAGGCGGTGCTGCCCGGTCCCGGAGCCCTCGTGCACCGTCCCGCGCTGCGCCGCCGCCGGCACCAGGGTCGTCACCCGGAGCGCCTGCGGACCGTTGCTGCACACGGCACGCTGTCCGTCCTCCAGCTTCCACGGCACCTCGCAGTGGGCCAGGAACGTCTTCTTCATCCGCTCCGCCGGGACGCCCCCGACGTCGTTCGCGCGCAGCCGATCGAAGACGACGAGCGTCTCGAGCGGGCGCACCCAGACGAACTCGCGCTCCACGTGCTTCGCCGCCGGATTGTCGCGCTCCTTGTGCGTGCCCTTCTGGACCTCGTGGTTCCGGTACGAGTCGGTGAGGTCGACGGCGACGTAGAAGTGCGTCGGCTTGCTCTCCAGCCGGCGCACGACGGGTGGACCGTTCACGTCCCCCCAGATCGGCGCGCCGCCCTGGCCGAGGCAGGTCGACCCCGGGTTGCACCCCTGCGAGTCCGGGTTCACGAGCAACGTGTTGTGCGCCGCGGACTCGTAGGCGTTCACGATCCCCGTCCCGCCGAAGCCGACGAACTTGGCGCCGTAGTCCACGGACTCGCGCGAGAGCCAGCGGCCGCCGCGCCAGAGCTGCCAGCTCCCCTGATCGGAGTGCAGGTGGCCCACGCCGGTCGGCATGCCGAGCTGGAGCTGGAGCACCGCGCTCGTCTCGTCCCATTTCGAGCGCACGTAGAAGAAGCCGATGCCCTCGGCGTGGTAGTCGAGCGGGAGGCTCGAGAACGAGCGGGGGGCGGTCGTCCCCGCCACCGCCTTGATCCAGGGAGAGAGCGAGGGCTTCACCCGGTTCACCCACTCCTGTGCCCACTGGCCGTACGGGCTCGAGGGCCAGGAGTCGGCCACCGTCTGGAGGAAGTCGCCGTAGAAGCTCCCTGGCGACTCGGGGTAGAGGCGCGAGCCCGCCGAGCCGCCGTCCTTCCAGAAGGAGTCGTCGTTGAACGGGAAGATCTCGTACGCGCTGTTCCGGTGGAGCGCGTTGTACGTGGGGGAGGGCGTCGTCTGGTAGACGAGCGAGACGACCGCGGCCTTCCAGAAGTCGGTCTCGGCGAACAGATCGCGCCCGTAGAGACGCGCCGTGCGGAAGGGGATCACCGCGTAGTGGGGAGGGTAGCGGCCGTAGGCCGAGCCCTCGTGGAAGACGCCGCCCTTGTTGTACGTCCTGGCAGAGGGCACGAACGACTCGGCCCAGCGCGTCTGGAGCGCGTCGCGGATGAAGAGCTCGGCCGCCTCCCGGTTCTCGTGGAAGGAGGCGATGCCCCAGGCGAGCTGGTTCCGCACGTTGCCCCAGTAGTAGTTGTTCTGGGTCATGTGGGCGCCGCCCCAGTGGACCGACCGCCACTTCTCGATCCACGTGTTGGTGCGCTCGATGAACGCCGCCCGCTGCTCGGGCGTGAAGAACTCGTGGCACCAGTCGTACGCGACGATGACGTCCTCGCCGTGCCAGCGGCAGATGTCGCAGGCGATGCCCTCGGTGGGCATCGTCTGCGTCTGCTTGAGGGCATTCGCCACCGCCGCCTTGCACCAGCTCGCCCGGCTCGATCCATCGCTGACAAGGGCGGCGAAGGCGACGTGCATCCACCGATCACCCTTGGGCCGGAAGCCGTCCTTGGCGTACCAGGCGCGCGCCTTGGCCAGCAGCTCCGAGTCGTAGAGGAGCCGCGGCCGGCGCGTCGGGATGGTGATGCCCTCGAGGGTGACGGCGCCCGAGGCGTCGACCGACGCCGGTGGCGCCTCGGTCGCGCGCGCGCCCGCGGGTCTTCCGGTGCAGGAGAGCGGGGCCACCGCGACGGAGGCGGCCAGGACGGCGCCGAGGGCGAGACGCATGCGGCGCTTCTATAGCACGCGCTTCCGCGGCGAGGCCGAGCCCGGACCCGTCCCTTGTTGGTGTCGGGTCGCTCGGACGCGGCCCGCGGTGCGACGCGCGACCCGCGCGCCGACCCGCGCGCGTGGGACACCGCCGAGCCTCAGGGCTGCCAGACCGGACCGGACTCGGCGATGTCCAGATGCTGCACGTTCGAGCGGAAGGGCGTGGTCGTGGAACCGATGGTGATCGACCCGCCCGAGGAGGCCATCCCCTTCTGGAAGACGATGGAGTGCGTCGCGTCGAGGGTCACCTGGTAGGACGTGGCGTCCTCGGTGACCGTGGGGGAGAGGTTCGTCCCCGGGTGCGCCCGCGCCTGGACGACGTGCAGGAAGTAGCTCTGCGCGGTGCCGGGAGTGTCCTCCACCTCGAGCCGGTACTGCCCCTCGGGCGACTGGCCCTCGTGGAGCGAGACGTGGCGGCTGGGCGCGCGCGGCACGAGCGTGGTGACCCGCATCGCGGCGGGGCCGTTCACGCACGTCGCGTGGGTCGCGTCCTCCACCGTCCACGCCACCTCGCAATGGGCGAGGAACGCGCGGCGGATCGCGCTCGCCGCGGTGGAGCCCACCGCGTTCGCCTCCAGGCGATCGAAGATCACGAGCGTCTCGAGGTCGCGCACGTAGACGAAGTCGCGCTCCACGTGCCCGGCCGCGGGGTTGGTCCGGCTGAGGTTCGAGTGGCGATACACGTTGGTCACGTCCACCGCCACGAACGAGAAGCCCGGATCGCTCTGGAGCCGGCGCGTGACCGGAGGCCCGATGGTGTCCTCGCCCGCCCAGTAGGCGCCGCCGTCGATGATGCAGGTCCCGCTCGACATGAAGGGGTTCTCGACGCAGCTCTGCGAGTCCGGGTTCATGAGGATCATGTTGTGGAGCGGGGTCGAGATCTGCGTCAGGTCCGTGCCGCCCACGCCGCCGTACTCCTGGTAGCGCCCGGCATAGGCGACCGTCTCGCGCGAGAGCCAGCGGCCCCCGCGCCAGACCATCCACGAGCCGTACGAGGGGTGCTGGTGGCCCACGCCGATCGGCATCCCGAGCTGGATGTTCACGAAGGCGCGCGAGGTATCGGTCCAGCTCGACCGCGAGAAGAGCCAGCCGATCCCGCTCGCGTGGTAGTCGAGCGGGAGGGACGAGAAGGAGAGGGGGGTGGTGGCGTTGTTGCTGACCGCCTGCAGCCAGTACGCGCTTCCGGCGCCCGTGGTGGCGAGCCACTGCTGCGCCCAGCGGCCGTAGTTGTTCGTCGGCCAGTGGTCGGCGAGCACGCGGGCGAAGTCGCCGAAGTAGGTCGAAGGGCTCGCGGTCCCGAAGGTGCGCACGGTCGCCGACGCGCCGTTCCGCCAGGTCTGATCGTCCGAGAACGGGACGATGTCGAAACCGGTCGTGGACGGGTTCTGGCTCGAGTAGGTGGGCGCGGGCGTCGTGGAGTAGATGAGCGCGAGCAGGACCGAACGCCACCAGGGGCCGTCGCCCCAGACCTCGCGGCCGAGCTGCCCGGCGGTCTCGAAGGGGATGATCGCGTACCACGGCGGGTAATAGCCGTACCCGGAGCCTTCGTGGTTCACGCCGCCGGCCATGTACCCGCCGTCGGCCTCGTTCACCACCTCGTTCCAGCGCGTGCCGAGCGCGTCGGCGATGAAGGTCTCCGCGGCGGTGGTGTTCTCGTGGTACGAGGCGATCCCCCACTCGAGCTCGTTGCGCAGGTTGCCCCAGAAGTAGTTGCTGTTGAGCATGCCGATGCCGCCCCACTGCTGCGGCATGAAGTGGGCGATCCACGAGTTCATGTCGGCGATCAGGTTCGCGCGCTCCGCGGCGGTCATCTGGTCGTAGCACCAGTCGTAGGTGACGATCTGCTTCTCGCCGTGCCAGCGCGCGTTGTCCGAGCCGTTCCCGCCGCGATCCGGCACCGGATGGCCGAGCGCGTAGTCGATCGCCCGGCGGCACCAGGTCTGCTTGTTGGCGGCGTTGGTGGTGAGCAAGCCGGCGAACGCGGCCTCCATGATGTGGTTGTCGCCGGAGGCGGGGGTGAAGGGGTTCGCGGCGTACCAGGCGCGCGCCTGCGCGAGCCGGGGGTCGTTCGCCCCGGCGAACCAGAGGCGCGGATGCGTCGTGGGGATGGTCAGGTTGGTCGGCGGGGGCTCCGTTCGCACCAGGACGCGCGCCTCGCCCCGCACGCCCGTGCTCGGCTCGATCGCCACGATCGTGAACGTGCCCGTCCGCGCCGGCGCGGTGTAGACGCCGGAGGTGCTGATGGAGCCGCCCGTCGAGCCTTCCTGGATGGACCAGGTCACGGTGGGCGGGTTCACTGCGAACGCCTGGGTGCCGAGGGGTCGGACGATCGCGGTGCCCGGGGACACCTGCATCTCGCCTCCCCCCCCCCCCCCCCCCCCCCCC
>JAEZXM010000210.1 GCA_023419875.1 Pseudomonadota bacterium
CGTTCTCGGCGGCGAGCTCCAGGCCGGCCTTCGCCAGCGCCTCGCGCGCGCCCGTCTGCCGGTGCAGGGCGGAGTAGCCGCCGGCCAGCTTCGACAGGCCCGAGACCACCGCGATCCTTCGGCGGCCCGCCTCGAGGAGGTGCTCGATTGCCAGCCTCCCGCAGGCGACGATCGTGGCCCCCTCGGGCTCCTCGTCGATGGCGATCACGGGCACCCCGGCGGCGCGGTACGCGCCGATCACCGCGGGCGCGGGCCGCAGGGCGAGGCTGATGAGCGCCACCGGCCGCGGGTCGCCCTCGAGGAGCGCGAGGACGCGTTTGCTCGCGAACTCGGTGTCGTGCTGGTGATCCGTGGCGCACTGGACGATCGTCTCCCCGGGCCGGAGCTGTTTCTTCAGCTGGAGGAGGACGAACGCGGTGAAGCCGGCGAAGAAGTTGACCGAGGCGACTGCAAGGCGAACACCCATGTCGCCCACTTTGGCACGTGGGCGGACCTCGGCTCAATGCACCCCGTGCGTCCGCGGGAGCACCTCGGCACGGAGACGCCCACATCCCGGGTCTCGAGGCGCGCCGCGGCGCGGCGAGGATCGGACGCTGCTGCCTCGAGCAGCCGCGACGATCAGTCGAAGTAGCCGGGCAGGTTCATGTCGAGGGCGTACAGCGCCTTCCCCGCGGTGATGAACAGGGTCCTCCCGTCGCTTCCCCCGAACGCCATGTTGCTGAGCCCGGAGGCGACGCTCACGGTCCCGAGCTGCCGGCCGCCGGGATCGAAGACGTACATGCTGCCCGTCCCCGAGGCGACGTAGAGGTTCCCGAGGCAGTCCATCCCGAGGCCGTCCGGCGAGGAGACGGTGACGAAGTTCCTCCGCCCGCTGGTGCTGCCGTCGGCCGCGACGGTGAAGGCGCGGACCACGTTCGCGCCGTAGTCGGCGACGTAGAGCACGCTCTGGTTCGGGGAGAGCGCGATCCCGTTCGGCTGGGTGAACGTGCCGTCGACGAGCGTCACCGCGCCGGCCGGGCTCACCCGGTACACGCCCTTCATCCCGGTCTGCGACGTCCGGCTGCCGAGCTGGAAGTCGGGATCGGTGAAGTAGATCGTGCCGTCCGAGCGCACCACCAGGTCATTCGGCGAGTTGAACTTCTTGCCGCCGATGTTGTCCACGAAGGTGGTGATCGCGCCCGTCGAGCTCACCCGCACGATCCCCTGGACCTTGTGCGAGCACGCGAGGACGGCCCCGCTCGCGTCCACGGCCAGGCCGTAGGTCCCGGCGTCCGAGACCAGGGTCGTCACCGAGCCGGTGGTCGTCGCCCGGAGCAGCTGCGACGGGTTCACGGAGCCGGTGAACGAGATGTCCGAGAACTGGAGCCGCGAGCTCGAGGCGAGCCACAGCGGGCCCTCGTAGGTGCCGCTCGGGACCGTGCCCGAGGGCCGATAGACGAGCCTGGGCGTGCCGGTGAGGACGGGCGCGGGGTACGAGACGCCGGCCTGGCACGCGCTGCCGGGGCGCGTCGAGGGGGTGGGGGCCTGGCCCGGGCAGATCGCGGTCTGCTTGCCGGCGAACGGCTTCGCGACCTCGCTCACCTGCTTCCCGACGACGGTGATGCTCGCGACGTCGGTGGTGCCGAGGCCGCTCGCCTCGAGCTTGGTCAGGTGCGGCACCTTCTTCGGGTCGCACACCATGATGAGGGACTCGATCGTGTCGACGGCGACCGCGTTCCTGCCGGCCAGGACGAGCCGCATGTTCATCCGCGAGGAGGCGTAGTCGTAGGTGCCGCTGTTGTCCCAGGCCGGCAGCGGTCCGTGCTGTAGCCCCTGCAGCCCGTCCATGACCACGAAGTCCGCGGGGCGGAGGCTGTAGTAGTCGGCGATGAACGTTCCGAGCACCTCCGGACCGCCGTGGTCGATGTGCGTCGCGGTCTGGCCGCGCGTGCAGTCGTCGGATGCGTTGGTGCCGGCCGAGAACTGGCCCACCGGGGTCACGCCGATGCCCAGGTTCTTCACCGCGCCGGTGATGCCGGCGGTGACGTGGGTCTTCATCGTGGGCAGGCTGATGACCACGTCGGCGTTCACGTACCGGCTGTTGATCCAGTACCGCTTGCCGCTCGGGGCGGTCCGCTGCTCGAGCGCGCCGGTGGTGCGGTCGGCGCACGAGGTCCCCTCGAGGGCGACGAACTCGTTCACCGACGAGCCGAAGTTCCCCGCGGTGTACCCGAGCATCGAGTACGCCTGCGCGGTCGCGTTGACGGAGCCCTCCATGACCAGGATCCTGCCCGAGGGGTTCCGGGCCCGGACGAGATCGGCGACGGCCTTGACCAGGCGCCAGTCGGTCGAGATCCCGTTCACGAACGGATCCGCGGGGCGCGACTTCGTCCCGTCCGTGTAGGCGGTCACCAGGTTCGGCTTGAGGACCACGGTCTGCCCATCGCGGATGAAGTCGAGGCCGCCGGCCTTCGTGACCGCGTCCGAGACGAGGGCCGCGACGTCTGCGGTGGTGAGGTCCGTCGCCTGCGCCTTGGTGGACTGGACCACGGCCACGACGTAACCGCTCGGCGTCGGTCCGGTGAAGGTGGCGGTCACGGTGCGGGCCGCGGTCATGGAGAGGACGCAGGTCGCGGTCCCGCTGCACGCGCCGCTCCAGCCGGAGAACGTCGACCCGGACGCCGCGGCGGCGGTGAGGGTCACGCTCGTCCCGTTCGCGTACGTGGCGCTGCACGTGCTCCCGCACGAGATCCCGGCGCCGGTCACGGTCCCGCTGCCCGTGCCCGCCTTGTTCACGGTGAGCGTCTGGGTGTTGGGCGGGGGCCCGCCCGCGACCGTGATCCCGCAGATCTTCGGGTTGTCCGGGCCGCCGCTCCGCGTGAACTGGATGACCACCTGACCGCTCGCGTTCGCCGTGGCGTCGAAGGTCCGGGAGACCGCCTTGTACCGCGCGCCGGCGGCGGCGAAGATGTCGAACGCGGTCAGCACGGTCGCCCCGTTGATCGCGACGTTGAAGGTGCGCTGTCCGGCGGCGCTCCAGTAGCTCTCCTGGAAGTAGAGCGTCACGGTCACCGCGCTGCCCGCCCCGAGGTTGGGGAGGGTGTACGTGAACTCGCCGTACCGCTCGGTCTGGAAGACGGCCTGCGGGGGGATGACGCCGGTGAGGAGCGAGGTGTCGATGGCGCTCGTGGTCGAGTACGTGTTCCCGCCGGAGTAGTAGGCGTCCGCGACGAAGCTCCCGGAGGCGCTGCCGCCCGCGTTGATCGACACGGACGAGCCCGCGCTCGTGGGGGTGAACGCGGGGGTCAGGGTCTTGTTCGCGTTCATGGTGATCGACACCGGGTTCGAGGTCCCGGTGGCCGCGCCGCTCCAGCCCGCGAACGTGTATCCGCTCGCGGCGGTGGCGGTGACCTGGACCGCGCTCCCCGAGGCGTAGCTGTAGGTCCCCGCCGCCGGGCTGGTCGTGCCGCCCGTGCTCGCGCCGATGGTGAGCGTGTAGCTCGTGCCGGTCGAGCCGCCCGTGACCTGGAGCGAGACCAGCGTCGCGCTGGGGTTCATGCCGGCCGACCTCGCGCAGAAGCCGACCGAGCCCGACGCCCCCGGGGCGAGGGAGGCGTTGAACGGGGTGAGCGTGACCTGATTGCCGCTGACCGTCGCGGTCCCGTTCCGGGCCTGCGTGTATGTCGAGTTCGTGAGGGCGACGACGGCCTTCCAGCTCGTGACGGGCGCGGCGCTCGTGTTGGTCGCGTTCACGGTCGCGCAGTAGCCGTTCCAGGAGGGCTGGAGGCTCAGGGTCGCGTTCACGCCGTTGGTGACGATCGCGGCCGTGGCGTCCCGACCCATCGCCGAGGGTGCGCCGCTCTCACAGCCGAACAGCGCCGCCCCGAACAGCAGGGCGATCCCAGTTGCCAGGTGCCTGGAGTTCATCGGTTCTCCTCACGCGGATCGAGCGCGAGCGCAGCAGCGCTCGACCGGAGCGCCGGTCACGTCGAAGCATTGGTCGGCCAGTACACGGGTGAAGCGATCCACCCGTTGTCACTTTCTGGACCCGGACGTCAAGTAAAACTCGCGCGAACCCCGCGTCTGAATCGCTTCATATTCGCCGGCGCATGGAGCCGACGCACCGCTTGCACGCGAGGCGTTCTCGGGCGGCAGGAGACGCGGTCTCACGGCCGCCTCCCGCCGGACCCCGGGCGAAAACGTTTACAGCCCTTTCTCCCAGCGTGGGCAAGGACCTGCAGACGGCCCTGGCGCGGGGCTCTCCCGCGCACCGCGGTTGGTGCTAGGTTCCGCCGCCTCGAACCCGTGTCCCCGCTCGACCGGAACCCTCAGCGGTGAGGAAGCCCATGACCCGTGTCCTGACGTTCGCCCGTCGCACGGCCGCGATCGGCGCCGTGGCCCTCCTGTCCCTCTTCCTGCTCGCACCGACGGTCGCGCAGGCACAGGCGTACACCTGGAAGAACGTCGCCATCGGCGGCGGCGGCTTCATCTCCGGCATCGTCTTCAACACGAAGGCGCCCGGCCTTGTCTACGCGCGCACCGACATCGGCGGCGCGTACCGCTGGGATCCCGCGGGCAGCCGCTGGATCCCGCTCCAGGACTGGATGACGCCCGCCGACTGGAACCTCACCGGCGTGGACGCGATCGCCACCGATCCGGTGGATCCCGACCGGCTCTACCTCGTGGCCGGGACGTACACGAACGACTGGACGCCGCAGAACGGCGCGGTGCTCCGCTCGACCGACCGCGGCGCCACCTTCCAGGTGACGATGCTGCCGTTCAAGGTCGGCGGCAACATGCCCGCGCGCAACATGGGCGAGCGCATCGCCGTCGATCCCAACGACAACCGCATCCTCTTCATGGGCGCGCGCAGCGGAAACGGGCTGTGGAAGAGCGCCGACCACGGCGCCACCTGGACGAAGGTGACGAGCTTCCCGAACCCCGGCACCTACGTGCAGGACCCGTCCAACCCGTACACCGCCGACAACGTCGGCGTCGTCTGGGTGACGTTCGATCCGCGGTCCGGCACCGCCGGCAGCCCCACGCGGACCGTCTACGTGGGCGTCGCCGACAAGGCGAGCCCGATCTACCGGTCCACCGACGGCGGCGCGACCTGGGCGCCCGTGCCCGGCCAGCCCACCGGCTTCCTCGCGCACCACGGCGTCCTCTCGTCGACCGGCGTCCTCTACGTGCCCTACAGCAACAAGGCCGGTCCGTACGACGGCGAGCAGGGCGACGTCTGGAAGCTCGACACCGCCACCGGGACCTGGACGCTCATCAGCCCGGTCCCCTCCACGAACACCGCCGACAACTACTACGGCTACGGCGGCCTGGCGGTGGACGCGCAGCACCCGAACACGATCATGGTGGCGACGCTCAACTCCTGGTGGCCGGACGCGATCATCTTCCGGAGCACCGACGGCGGCGCGACCTGGAGCCGGATCTGGGACTGGGCCGGCTACCCCGCCCGCTCGCTCCGCTACACGCTCGACATCACCGCCACCCCGTGGCTCACCTTCGGCATCCTCCCGCAGGACCCGGTCCCCTCGCCGAAGCTCGGCTGGATGATCGGCGACCTCGAGATCGACCCGTTCGACTCGAACCGGATGATGTACGGCACCGGCGCGACGCTCTACGCCACCACCAACCTCGGCGCCTGGGACACCGGTGGCCGGATCGCCCTCGCGCCCATGGTGAAGGGCATCGAGGAGACCGCGGTGCTCGATCTCGTCAGCCCGCCCTCCGGCGCGCCGCTCCTCAGCGCCCTCGGCGATCTCGGGGGCTTCCGGCACGCGAACGTCGACGCCGTCCCGGCGCTCATGTTCACCGCCCCGACGCTCACGAGCTGCACGAGCATCGACTACGCCGAGCTCACGCCCACCTTCCTCGTCCGCTCCGGCAACATCGACAGGTCGGCGAACCCGAACGTGAACCGCGCCGGCTTCTCGTACGACGGCGGCGCGAACTGGTTCCAGGCGAGCACCGAGCCCGGCGGCGTCGCGGGCGGCGGCACCATCGCCGCAGCGGCCGACGCGAGCCGCGTGGTCTGGGCGCCCGAGGGCCCCGGCGCGCAGGTGTCCTGGTCGACCAACAACGGCTCGAGCTGGACCGCCTCCACCGGCGTGCCCACGGGCGCGAACGGGAAGGTCGCCTCCGACCGCGTCACCCCGCTCCGGTTCTACCTCTTCGCCGGCGGCGTGTTCTACGCCAGCGCCAACGGCGGGGTGAGCTTCACCGCAGCGGGCGCCGGGCTCACCGGCGTCACCTCCGCCAAGATCGAGGCCGTCCCCGGGCGCGCCGGCGAGGTGTGGGTCGCGGGCGAGGGCGCCGGCCTCTTCCGCTCGACCGACGGCGGCGCGACGTTCACGAAGCTCGCGAACGTCACCTCGGCGCCCTCGATCGGCTTCGGCAAGGCCGCCCCCGGCCAGACCTACCCGGCGATCTTCATCTCCGGCACGCCGTCCGGCGGCGTGCACGGCATCTACCGGTCCGACGACGCCGGCGCGAGCTGGATCCGGGTGAACGACGACCGCAACCAGTGGGGCGCCATCAACCCGGTGATCGCCGGCGACCCGCGGATCTACGGCCGCGTCTACGTCGGCACGAACGGCCGCGGCATCTTCTACGGCGACGTCTCCGGGACGCAGACCCCCGACTTCGCGCTCTCCGCCGCGCCCTCGGCCGTCTCCGTCAGGCCCGGCGGCGCCGGCGTCGCGAGCACCATCGCGATCTCCCGCACCGGCGGCTTCACCGGCGCGGTGAGCCTGTCCGCGACCGGCCTCCCCGCCGGCGTGTCCGCCTCCTTCAGCCCCGCGTCCGCGACCGGCGCGAGCAGCACGCTCACGTTCATCGCCGCGACCACCGCGGCGCCGGCGACGGCCACCGTGACCGTGACCGGCACGAGCGGCACCCTCGGTCGCAGCACCACCGTGGCCCTGACGGTGCAGATCGCGGTCCAGCCCGACTTCACGATCGCCGCCTCCCCCTCCACCCTCACGGTGAACCGCGGAGCGAGCGCCACCAGCACCATCGCCGTCACCCGGACGAACGGCTTCACCGGGACGGTCGCCCTCACGGCGAGCGGGCTCCCGAGCGGCGTCACCGCGTCGTTCAACCCCTCGTCCGTCACGGGGGCGAGCAGCACCCTCACCTTCCGGGCCTCGAGCACCGCCACGACAGGCCTGCGGAACGTGACCGTCGCCGGCACGAGCGGCACGCTCTCGCGCACGACGGTCATCGCGCTCACGGTGCAGCAGACCTCGACCGGCGACTTCACCGTCGCCGCCTCGCCCGCGTCGATCACCGTGACCCGCGGCGCGAGCGCCACGAGCACGATCGCCATCAGCCGGACCGGCGGCTTCGGCGGGGCGGTCTCCTGCACCGCCGCGGGCCTGCCCTCCGGCGTCTCCGGCGCGGTCAGCCCCACCTCGACCACCGGCGCGAGCGCCGTGCTCACCCTGACCGCCTCGGCGGCGGCGACGCAGGGGGTCTTCAGTTCGACCGTCAGCTGCACGAGCGGCGCGCTCACCCGGACGGCGCCGATCTCGGTCACGGTCGCCGACGCGCCCGCTCCCGACTTCAGCATATCGGCCGCGCCCGCGGCGGTGACGCTGGCGCGCGGCGGAAGCGCCACGAGCACGATCACGATCACCAAGGTCAACGGCTTCAGCACGCCGGTGTCCTTCAGCGCGAGCGGGCTGCCCGCCGGGGTGGTGGCGACGTTCAATCCCGCGTCGGTGACCACCGGCACGAGCAGCGTCGTGACGTTCGCCGCCACGACCACCGCCACGGCCGGGCCCGCCACCGTCACGATCACCGCGCTGGGAGGGACGCTCGTCCGGAGCACCGTCGTCACCCTCACCGTCGAGGCGGGCGGCACGGGCAACGTCGTGACCGCGACCCCGATCGTGAGCGCGAGCGGCGGCTGGTTCAACGAGCTGCAGGTCCGGCTGGACAACACCGCGCCGGTGACCGGCGTCACGGTGACGATCACCGTGGCGGTGACACCGGGCGTGAACCCCACCGGACAGTACAACACGGTGGGCCCCGACTTCACCCAGTCGCGGACCAGCACGGCGAGCGCCGTGACGTACACCTGGCAGCTCGTCGCGGGGAGGACGCTCGCCGCCGGGACGGGACGGCTCTTCGCCGCGCAGTTCGGCGGCAACGGCACGCCGCACCCCACCGCGGGCGATTTGTACTCGGTCACCTCTACGTCGGGAGGCGTGACGAGCACGGTCAGCGGCCACTTCTGAACGGAGCGTGCCGCTCCGCCTCGAACGGCCCCGGCCTGCCGCTTCTCCGCGGTGGCCGGGGCCCTTCTGACATGACATGACATGATCGCAGTTTGGAGTTCCTGGCCGCACGTGCGCGAGCCGGAGGGGGCGCGGATGTGAACCGGAACGTGACCGCTCGACTCGACGCCGACCGGCGCCTCGTCGCGGTCGAGTGCTCGACGCCTGCGGTCAGCCGAATCGACTCGCGGGGCCTCCGCACGACCGCGACGATGCGGTGGTCAGATTGCCGCCGCGATCGATCGTCGAGCCACCCCGCGCACCACGTTGCTCACGGACGAGGAGGCGTTCGGGCGAACCCGCCAGGGTCCACTGCCGGTCATGGACGCCAACTTCTGGTTCCGGGCATCATGCGGGATTCCACGCTTGGTGCATCGGGGCGCGTCCGCCTCCGTGCGGGCATGGGGCGTCGGTTTCTCAGGGAGGCCATCGATGGCGCGGAAGCGAAGCGGCGCTCGGCGCACGCGAGGATCAGCGGCCAAGGACGTGCGGCTCGAGTTCGACATCGCGTCTCCGATGCCGAACCTCGTTCACAACCTCGAAGTCGTGAATCGGCGGTTGGCGCACGTCGAAGACTGGATCGCGCGATTTCACGATGAGGGCGTTTCGCTGACCCGTGCGGAGTATGCGCGTCGGCTTCGCGACCGCAAGCGGGCGCTCACCTCCGAGATCGAGAAGCAGTCGAAGCAGCGGAAGGCGGCGAGCGGCGCGCCGGCGGCGCACATGACGCCCGCGCAGCACCTCGCGGATATGCGGGCGAAGATCGACCATGGCTTGCTGACGCCGCTGACGGGCCCTTGCCCGACGCTCATCGGACACGCCACGCCCGGCCCCCTCACTCAGGCTCGGAACGCCTCCGACAGCATCAACCACGGATCTTGGGTCAGGCACGGGTACGACGACACGCACCTTGCGACTTACGGGGTCTGCATCGTTGATTCCCAGCTGCACGACAAGGCCTCGATCTGGCGCGATGACGACCCTGATTACACCGCGGTGGCCTACGACCTGGTCTGGAGACTCCCGCCGGCCGTCTGCTCGAGCGCGTACATCGAGACGAGTATTCCCTTCTCCGCTCACCTCGAGTTCACCAACGGAGCGGACGACGGCGGAGCGTTCCAGGCGCTCTGCGCGCTCGCCTCGGGCGACGTGTTCGGCGGGCCGACCACCTATGTCTTCAGTGCGTCCGACGTCGTCGCGGAGGGCCGGGCGACCGGAACCTATCACGTCGCACAATTCGTTCTCGACACGCATTCCGCCGTCGCGAAGGGGCACACCCAGTTCATCCAGTTCTGCTTCCTGCTCCGGCTGTGGGCTCAGGATGGCCAGGTCGGCGTCGTGGGCAGCTTCACCCTCGATTCAGGACCGACGCTGCAGTACCTGATCAGCCCCTTCAACTGCTTCATCTCGACCGCCATCTACCAGGCGCTCGGGAAGGGCGACGACTGCAGCGAGCTGACGGTGCTTCGGCGGTTCAGGGACTCGTACGTTCGCAGCCGGCCCGGCGGCGCCGAGCTGATCGCCGCTTACTACCGCGATGCTCCCGCAATCATGCGGAAGCTGATGCGGCGCGAGGGTTCGCGCGGAATCCTGCTCGCGGCGTATGATCGGTATCTCCGCAAGGCGGTCGAGGACATCACCGGCGGTCGCCTCGAGAGCGCGTTCGCACGCTACACCAGCATGATGAAGTGGCTCGAGGGGATGTCCGCGCACAGCGGATAGGCGGCCGCCATCGCGCGGCCCGCGCTCACCTTTCACGCCGGGAGCGCCGGCTCCGCGGCGAGCCGAACTCGTACGATCCGACGCCGCCCCTCGGCAACGAACCAGAGGGGAGGCGTACGGCGGATCCGACCTGAGCGAGTGCTCACACCAGCCGACGCGCGCGGCCCGTGCTCGTTCGTCACTCCTCCGGCACGATCGCTATCGCGTCGACCTTCGGATTGTCGATTCCGTTCGCGTGGAACCGGATCACCGCCCGGCCTCAGTCGTCGGCCGTGGCGTTGAACGTCCGCTCGATCGCGCGATTTGCACCGCCCGCCTGCGCGTAGATGTCGAACGCGGTCAGCACCGTCGCGCCGTTGATGGTCACGTCGAAGGTCCGCCGCTCTGCGGCCGTATGGAAGATCTCGGCGAAGTAGAGCGTGACCGCCAGCCAGCGCCTCTGGGCCTCACCGCGAGTCGAGCGTAGGTGGGCACCGGACATTTCTACTTGGCAGAGAGGGAGACAGTTCTACTTGGCGTTGACATGACATTGTCGCCGCTTGGAGTTCCTACCCGCTCCTACCCGCTGGAGTTCCTACCCGCCGCGACGCGTAGCCCGATGACACGTTCACGATGCGTCCATGCCCGCGCTCCAGCATCGCCGGGACCCACGCGCGGCAGGTCCGCACCGCGCCCCAGAGGTTCGTCTCGAACGTCGCGCGCAGCTCCTCGCACGGCGCCGACAGGAGCGAGCCGCCCGGATAGACGCCGGCGTTGTTCACGAGCACGTCCACGTGCCGCCCCTGCGCGCGACGCCGGACGGCGCACGCGTCGACCGCCGCCGCGTCCGCAACGTCCAACTCGGCCCGACCGCGTCGCCCGCCGAGCGCCGGAGGTCTTCCGCCGCGCGCTCGACGGCGGGCGCGTCCCTCCCCGTCAGGATCACCCGCAGCCCCGCCGCCGCGAGCTGCTTCGCGAGCCCGATCCCCCGGTTCGCACCGGTGACGAGCGCGGTCCGTCGAGCCGTCGTGCGACCCCGTCGAAGGGAAGCTAACCCTGCGATCACGCGCGGGTCCGTCTCAAGGCCGTGCCTAGCGCCGCCCGGCCCCTATGAGGCACCCTCACCGAGCGCGACCGGCTGTCCGTCGAATGAGCCATGATTCCCGCCGAGCGGGTCATGAGCGCGCGAGCCGGTCACGCCGAATTCTGGGCAGGCACCGCTGCATCGGTCGCAGGCCTGGTCCACGGAACACAACGCGCAGCGCACGTCGACCGAGCTTCACGCGAGTGAAGACGGAGGGTGGATCATGCCGGAGAAGTCGATCGTTTCGGAGGCGTTCCGGCGTCTGGTCGCGCCAAGGCAGTCCGCCCTGGCGTACGAGGCCCTCGTCGACCTCGAGCGCTCGAAGGACCCGAAGAAGTTCGCCCGCGCGATGACCGTGCGCGACAAGCGTGACGCGCTCGGCCGGATTGAGTTCCTCGAGCACGGCGATCGCGCGACCCTGAACCGCGAGGCGCTGGTCCCGATCGCCGCGTCTGAACAAGCCGTTCACGTGGGGCCTGCCGCCGACATCGCCGCGCTGCTCGTTCACCTCGCGGGGATCGGGCAGCTGGGCTGCAACTGCGTGACGCCCTTCAAGTTCGAATCGGTCACCGTGGGTGACGCCATGAGCGGCCCGGAGCTCACCGACGTCCGGAACGGCGTGATGGGTGCGTTCCGGCGTGTCGAGGGCGAGTACACGGTTACGAACACGGGGGAAACCGACACGACGACGCGCGTCTCGCGCGCGGGTTCTATCTCGATCAACTTCTCCGCAGCTGCACCCGCGAGCGGCAACTACTACCTCCTGCTGCCCGGAGCGAACCTACTGGCCAGGGGCTACACGCGCGTCATCGGTCACGGGAACTACTCGACCTCGTACGACGCCAAGGTGTTCGTGGACACCGAGACGATCCTCGAGGTTGGAAGCCTCGTCGTGGAGAACACGCTCCAGCGGGTCCACGACGACGGCACGCGGTCCGAGGACCGCACGACCTTCTTCGATCGTTCGTTCGCGCTCGCCCCGCGCTGGGTTCGGTTCCAGGCTGGCGCGAACGCGCTGGTGTCGATGAAGTACGTCCTCGTGGTCGATACGGAGGCGAACGTGGACGGGCTCGCGATTGGTGTCGTCAACAGGTTCGGGTTCCTCGCGAACTCCAAGAACAATTACGGCACGCTCCTGATCCGAGCGAACTGAGCGGCCCGGCACCTCGAAGGAGAGAAGGCGGCCATGACGAAGCCCCCGACCAGCCCCGAGCCTCCCGGCTCCCCGATGCTGTCCCCGCTGACCACGAGAGA
>JAEZXM010000307.1 GCA_023419875.1 Pseudomonadota bacterium
GAGGAGGACGGGATCGCCCTGATCGAGGGAGAGACCAGCGACTCGGGCGGCCCGGGGTTCAACCTCGCGGTGGACCTCTCGCGCCTCGGTGCCCCGTTCCCGGTGGAGGTCGTGGGCGTGATCGGGGACGACGCCCACGGGGCGCTGGTGCGGGAGGTGTGCCGCGCCGCCGGCCTCGGGACCGCTGCCCTGGCGTCGCTCCAGGGCCTCCGCACCTCGCACACGGACGTGATGATCGTGAAGGACGACGGTCGCCGGACGTTCTTCCACGACCCGGGGGCGAACGCGCGGCTCGCGCCGGAGCACTTCGACCTCGCCCTGAGGGTCAGCGGGGCGCGGATCCTCCACCTCGGCGCGCCCGGGATCCACGAGGCCATGGACCGGGAGCGCCCGGGCGGGAACGGCTGGGCGGAGGTCCTTTCCCGGGCGCGGGCCGCGGGGATGTGGACCAACCTGGAGCTCGTGACGCTTGATCCGGCGCGGCAGCGGGCGCTCGCGCTGCCATGCCTGCCGCACCTCGACTCCATGGTCGTGAACGAGCTCGAGGCCGGCGCGCTGGCCGGGATCGACACGCACCGGGACGGAGCGCCCGACTTCGACCGGGCCGAAGCCGCGGCGCGGCGGCTCCTCCAGCTCGGGGTCCGCGAGCTCGCGGTCGTCCACTTCCCTGCGGGCGCGGTGGCGGCGGCGCGGGACGGCCGCGCCTTCCGCCAGGGGTCGGTCCGCGTGCCGTCCGAGGAGGTGAAGAGCACGAACGGCGCGGGCGACGCGTTCGCCTCCGGCGTCGTGCTGGGCCTGCACGAGGGCTGGCCGCCGGAGCGGTGCCTCGAGGCCGGCGCGTGCGTCGCCGCGGTGAGCCTCGGCGCCTTCAGCACCTCCGGCGCGATCCGGCCGATCGAGGAGTGCCTCGCCCACGGGCGCGCGCGGGGCTTCCTGGGGATCAGCGGACCGTGAAGCCGAAGTCGTCCACCCGCACCCAGCCCTCGCCGCTCACCACCTCGTTCCCCAGCTCCAGGCTGGCGATCCACGCGTCGCCGGGCAGGACCCCGCGCTCGACCAGGTACGAGAGGAAGGCGGTCAGGTCGAGCGGGCCGCGCAGCGCCGGCTCGTTCGCCGTGAAGGCCACGAAGGTCCACTTGTTCGACTCCTTCCCGGAGTCGTCGCCGTGGCCCTCCTTCACGTAGGCGTCCCACGTCGTGCTTCCGACGGTCAGCTTCCCGATCCTCCGGCCGGGGGGAGGGGAGGGGAAGGGCTTCGCGTGGAGCATGATCTCGTGGGTGATCGTCTCCTTGCGCGCCGGCAACGAGGAGACGGCCCACATCGAGAAGGCCAGGTTGAAGGTCCCGGTCGCGTCCTGCACGACCTGGTAGTCCACGCTGGCCTGCCGGCTGCCGACCTGGAACGGGAACGCCGTGGTGCCGGTGGGCTCCGGCCCCCAGGGCTTGGCCCCGCAGATGACCTCCGGGTACGCCACCACCATGCCGTTCGACGCCCAGCGCCACTGCCAGCCGAAGACCGGCTTCCCCTCGTGTTGCGCGCTGTAGACGCGCTGGAAGCGGGCGCCGCGGGCCGCCCCGTCGTTCCAGACGTTGTTCTCGAGCGCGCAGCCGGGCGGGACCGGCAGGTGCCCGAACCGCTCCTGCGTCTGGGCCACGACCGTCCCCTCGTCGTGTGCGATCTTCGCCCGCGGCGTGGCGCAGCCGACCGCCAGCGCAGCCAGGACCACCAGCACTCCTCGTGTCATCGGACGCCTCCCGCGAACACAGTAGCGCAGGACGAGCGGGACGTGACCTTCAGTAACCTCGCGGTGCCCATCCTCGGCGAGGATTCGCCTTGTCCGCCGAGCGGCGAGGCGTAGCATCGGCCCGCACCTCGCCCCACTCCAGGAGCCCCGACATGAGATCGCTCGCCACGCTCGCCCTCGCCCTCCTCGCCGCGCCCACGCTCGCCGCCCCTGATACCTCCGCACTCGCGAACTACACCGGGAAGACCGTCATCCGCCGGCTCGCGCTCGGGAACGACACGTCGATGGTGATCGTCTCGAGCAAGGGGACGAGCGTCTTCCTCGACCCACGGAGCACGATGCTCGTCCCGGACGCCATCGCCGTCACCCACGACCACCACGTCGACAAGGTCTACCTCGAGGCGGCGAAGGCGGCGAAGGCCCTGGTGGCGGCCCCGGGGACGCTCACCGTGAAGGACGTGACGATCACCGGCATCGCCGGCAGCCACGGCGCGGTACCGCCGAAGTCGCCGCCCGACTACGTGATCCTGCTCGTGGAGGTGGACGGGCTCCGGATCGCGTACCTCCCCTGCACCGCCCAGAAGGCCTTCACGCCGGAGCAGCTCGCCGCGCTCGGCCGCGTGGACGTGGCGATGATCACCGCCGAGAACGAGACCGGCGGCCGGACCGCGAAGAACTTCTACGCGCTCGGCAAGAGCCTGCACCCCATGGTGATCCTGACCCTCACCCACCACGTCACGGACTACGAGTTCGCCCTCGAGGACATCGCCGACGCGGGCGGCAAGGTCGAGACGCTGCCCGACCCGCTGGTGCTCGACGCCGCGGCGCTGAAGGGTGGGGAGGAGCGGGTGATCAACCTGCTCGCCACCGCGCCGCCGGGGTGACGCGGCGGCGATCCTCGCGCGTGAAGGCCGATCCGGGGTACACGAGTCCCGTGAAGCCCTGGCAGACGATCGAGAAGGCCCGAGCGCCCGACGGCACCGAGATGGTCCTGGCGCGGCGCGACGCCGAGTGGGTGGTCCGCTACGACGGCAAGGTCCTCATGTCGAGCCGGCAGCACGGCTCGGAGGACGCGCTGGCGGCGCTGGCGCTCGAGCGGGTGAAGCACCGCCGATCGGTGCTGGTGGGCGGCCTGGGGCTCGGGTTCACCGTGCGCGCCGTGCTCGATCGGCTGCCGGTGGACGCCAAGGTCGTGGTCGCCGAGCTCACGCCGGCGCTGCTCGACTGGAACCGGCGCCTGGTGGGCACGCTGGCCGGCCGGCCCCTCGACGATCCGCGCGCGCACGTCCACGTCGGCGACGTGGTGCAGCGCATCCGCGAGGCGAAGGGGGCCTACGACGCCATCCTCCTGGACATCGACAACGGCCCGGGTTCGATGGTCCACGAGTCGAACCACCGGCTCTATGGCCCGGGCGGCATCGCCCTGTGCCGCGAGGCGCTGCGGGACGGCGGCTGCCTGGCGGTGTGGAGCACCCACCACGACGAGCGCTACCTGGAGCGGCTCCAGCGCGGCGGCTTCGACGCAGAGTCGAAGATCGTCGCGGCCCGCGGCGACCGGGGCGGCCTCAAGCACGTCATCTTCCTCGCCGTGAAGAAGGACCCGGAGCGGCCCGGGGCGCCGCTTCGCAGAAGGAGCTCCAGCCCCGCTCGCTAGACCCTCACGAGCCCGCGCCGCGAGCACCGGGACGTCCGCCCGGGACGTTCCTCTTCTGAAACGCTTCAGAACTGGCGCAGGTTCCTCGTCGGCCTGGAATGTGGCGTTGACACGGACGCACGGAC
>JAEZXM010000313.1 GCA_023419875.1 Pseudomonadota bacterium
GCGGGCCCGCTCGAAGCCGAGCGGGACCTCGAGGAGGCTCGGTGGGACCGACTGGCGCTCGGCGGAGACGAGCACCATCGAGAAGCCGGCATCCGGCGCCGTCCAGGACACCGGGACGCCGTACAGCCCGGCGCGGCGGAGCTGGTTCCAGAGCGAGATTCCCCGCCGATCGGAGAACAGGCTCACCGGGAGCTCTCCCAGCTCCCTCGTGACGCAGACCTCCTGGGCGCCGCGGCCCCGGGACGAGATGCGGGCGCGCTCGCACGAGTGGCCGGCGACGCGCGCCGGCCCGAGGAGCGTGATCCGGTGCGTGACCTCCGGCGCGTCCTCCCCGTCCACGTCCCTGGTGACGAACCGCTTCTGCACCTCGTCGAGGACGTACAGCCGATCCGGCTCCTGGTACCTCCACAGGGTCACCAGCCGCCCATCCGGCGACGGAGCCTGCGCGGACGCAGCGGACTCGATCCGCGTGCCTGCGGGCGAGAGCCAGACGGTGAGGAGGCCTTCCGGAGGGCCGGGGTGCGCCGCCGAGGTCCTCTCGACGGAGTACGCGAGCCCACCCTCGAACTGCGCCCGCGACGGGAGAGTGATGGGAGAGCCGACGAGAACGACACCCAAGATCGCGACGATCCCCACTCACACCTCCGGCCCAGAGAAGCACGTTATGGACGGAAGGTGCTCCGTGCAGGGGCCCGGACAGACCGGCGCACGGAGGAGAACCCGGGGGAGGCTCGTGGCCCAGACCAGGCTCAAGGTGGCGGTGGTCGGGGCGGGGGTGTGGGGGCTCGAGCACGCGCGCGTGCTCGCGGCGCGCCCGGACGTGGAGCTGTGCGCGATCGCGGGCCGGACCCCGGAGAAGACGCTCGCCCGCGCGAACCGATTCGGGGCCCGCGCCTACACCGACCTGCGCGAGATGCTCGCGGTCGAGCGGCCCGACCTCGTCACGCTGTCCCTCCCCAACCAGGAGCACTTCGCGCCCACGCTGGAGGTGATCCGCGCCGGGGTGCCGCTCCTCGTGGAGAAGCCGCTCGTCTTCGAGCTCGACGAGGCGGACACGCTCCTCCGGGAGGCGGAGCAGCGCGACCTCTTCTTCGCCATCAACTTCAACCACCACTACGCGCGGCCCGTCGCCCTGGCCCACCGCGCCGTCAAGGAAGGGCGCCTCGGCGATCTCGTCCTCGCCACCTGGCGCTTCGGCGGGGAGGGCGGGACGAGCCATCCCTTCAACAACCTCGTCGAGACGCAGTGCCACGCCTTCGACATGCTCGAGTTCCTCTGCGGTCCCATCGACTCCCTGATGGCGCAGATGACCGATCGGACCGGTCCCGGCTTCTTCCGGACACTGGTCATCGCGCTCCACTTCCGGAACGGCGCGGTGGGAAGCCTCGTCGGCTCGTACGACGCCTCGTACGCGTGGCCGGACACCCACCTCCTCGAGGTCGCCGGGACCGCCGGCCGCGTCCTCGTCGAGGACACGGTGCGCCGCTACACCTTCAGCGCTGCCGGGAGCGAGACCGCCGAGGTCTGGCAGGCGGGGTACTTCAACGACCTGCACCGGAGCTTCTACGCGGCGTTCGACCTGCACATGGACGCGGTGCTGGACGCGCTCCGGAGAGGGCGGCCGCCGCCGGTGCACGCGAGCGCCGGGCGGCGCGCGCTCCGGCTCGCGTGGGCGGCGATCGAGTCCTTCCGAAGCGGGAGGCGCGTCGACGTGGAGACGGAGTCGTTCCGGGAGGCCGAGGCGCCCGTTCTCGGCCCTGCGCCGCCGAGCCCCTGACTCACGCGCTCGAGGCCCGGCTCCGGAGCCGGTCGAGGAGCACCGCGACGATGATGAAGCAGCCCACGAACGTGCCCTGCCAGAAGGTGCTGATCCGCAGGAGCGTGAGGCTGTTGCGGATGAGCTCGATGAGGGCGGCGCCGACCACGCCGCCGAGCGCCGTGCCGATGCCGCCCATGAGGTTCGCGCCCCCCATGACGGAGGCGGCGATCACCGTGAGCTCCATCCCCTGGCCGAGGCTGGTGGTGATGGTCCCGAGCCAGCCCACCTCGAGGATCCCGGCGATCCCGGCGGTCAGCGCCGAGAACATGTAGACGCCCATCTTGACCCTTCGTACGGGCACGCCGGTGAGGGTCGCGGCCGCCTCGTTGCCGCCCACGGCGAAGAGGTGCCGGCCCCACCGCGTCCACCGGAAGATGAATCCGGTGGCGAGGGCCATGGCGACGAGGAACAGGACCGGGTTGGGGATCCGGATCCCGGCGAGCTCGACGTTCCCGCCGCCGAGCGCGAGGAGCCTCGCCTGGTCGGGCCCGAACTCGTACACCATCCGGTTGTTGGAGAGGACCATCGCCAGGCTCCGCGCGATGGAGAGCATCCCCAGCGTCACCACGAACGGCGGCACGCCGACGTACGCGATCAGGAAGCCGTTGAAGGCCCCCACCAGCAGCGCCGTGGCCAGGGCCATCGCCGCCGCGACGAGGAACGACACGCCGTTGTTCATGGACATGCCGACGACCATGCCCGAGAGCACGAGGACCGCGCCCACCGACAGGTCGATGCCGCCGGTGACGATCACCGCGGTCATCCCACAGGCGATGATCCCCACGAACGCGAAGTTCCGCGTGACGTTGAACAGGTTCTGCGGGGTGGCGAACGAGTCGGTCAGCACCGTCAGGAGGACGAACGACAGCACCGCAGCGAGGAAGACCCAGAACGTCTGGCGCGTCGCGAGCCAGGTCCACCAGGGCATCGTGCGACGGCCCGGTTCCGGTGCGGCGATGTCCTCGATGACGCGCGATTCCATGGAGTCCCGCGTTCCTCAGGCGTACTCGATTGCGCCCGTGATGAGGCCGGTGACCTCCTCGGGCGAGCTCGCGGAGGCCTGCTTGTCCGCCACCTTCCGCCCGCGCCGGAACACCACGATCCGGTCGGAGACGGCGAACACGTCCGGCATCCGGTGACTGATCAGGACGATCGCGATCCCGCGCTCGCGCAGCCGGCGGATGAGGTTCAGGACCTCGGCCACCTGGCGCACGCTGATGGCGGCGGTGGGCTCGTCCATGAGGACGATCTTCGGGTCGGAGAGGCGGGTGCGGGCGATGGCCACCGCCTGGCGCTGGCCGCCGGACATCTTCCGGACGAGGTCGCGCGGCCGGGTCTCGGACTTGAGCTCCGCGAAGAGCCGCGCGGCCCGGCGGTACATCCCCCGGTAGTCCACCACCCGGAACGGCCCGAACCCCTTCATGCTCATGTGCTCGCGCCCGAGGAACACGTTCTCGGCTGCGGTGAGGTTGTCGCAGAGCGCGAGGTCCTGGTAGACGATCTCGATCCCGGCCGTCTGCGCGTCGGTCGGCGAGTGGAAGTGGACCGGGCGGCCGAGGAGCTCGATGGTGCCTTGGCTCGGGGCGAAGTTCCCGGCGATGATCTTCACGAGCGTGGACTTCCCCGCCCCGTTGTCGCCCATGATGCCGACCACCTCGCCGGCGCGCAGCGTCAGCGAGACGTCGACCAGCGCCTGGATGCCCCCGAAGTGCTTGGAGATCCCCGTGAGCTGGAGCATCCGCGGTTCCTCGAAGGACGGGGCGAGGGCTGCGACGCCCTCGCCCTCCGTTCCGTACGGCCCTTCAGGCGCGCCGGGCCTCGTCACTTCGTCTTCGTGGCTACGCACGTGCTCGCGTTCTGCTGGGTGCACTCGTCCAGTCCGGTGAAGATCGGGTCCGGCACGGACTTGGCGGCCCCCGCCCCCGTGCCGCTGGCGGCCTCATCCTCCTCGGTCCCCGCGGCGGCCGTCTGCCCGCCTCCCTCCCGAGCCTTGATGAGGTCGATCATCACCGACGGCGCGCGATAGCCCATCTCGAACGGCCGCTGGCCGATCTGCACGTGGCTCCGCCCCGCCTTGAGCGCGTCGATCTGCGGGGGCAGGGTGTCGCCCGCGACGATGACCAGCTCCTTCTTCTTGAGCTTGGGCATCACCTGGTCCGTCACCTGGGCGTACGCCTGCGGCCCGAACTGGGCCCACCCGCCCACGAGGATGAACGCGTCCAGCTTCGGGTTCGCGGTGAACGTGTCCGCCATCTGCTGATTCGCGAGGTCGATCTGGTCGTTGGTGAAGAGCGGACAGCCCTGGATCTCCCTCCAGCCCCCCTCACCCTTCAGGCGGTCGACCCCCTTCTTGCCCGATACGGTGTCGCGGAACCCTTGCGCGCGCGCATTGATGTTGTCCGCGGCGGGGTTGCCGAGCTGGAGGCAGACGGTGCCGCCCTTCGGCTTCAGCTGCTTGAGGTGCTTCGCCATGAGCACGCCCATGTCGTAATTGTTCGTGCCGAGGTAGGTCTCGCGCAGCTCGCGGTCGGCCTCCTGCAGGTCGGCGTCGATCGTCATGATCGGCATCTTCGGCTTCTTGGCGCGGAGCATGTTCGCCATGCCCGGGGCGTTCGACGGCGAGATGGCGATCGCCGCCGCGCCGGAGTTGATGAGGTCCTCGACCAGCCGGATCTCACCCGTTTCGTCCGCGCTCGAGGCCGGCCCGGTGTACAGGCACTTGTACTCGGAGTCGGGGTTCTCCTTGTTCCACTGCTCGCAACCGTTGCCGAGCACCGTGAAGAACGGGTTGTCGAGCCCCTTCACGACCACGGCGAGCGTCTTCTTCTCCTGACCCATGGTCGGGCTGCCGATCGCGATCGCGAGCAGCGCGGCCAATCCCAGCGGCATCCTGTGCATTGCGGTCCTCCCCCTTCGTGCTCAAGGATAGGCGCCTGCCCTCCACCGGCCCACGACATCGGCGCGCCCACGCGGGGCAAGCCTCACCCGGCACGCACGCGCGCGGAAGGGTAAACGGATGGTGAAGCCGGCGGGCGGCCGGAGAAGAGGCGCTCGCCTGGTCAGCGGAGTCTGCGCACCCGGGCTCCGATCGTCCTCCGGAGCTTCTCCTCCGTCGGCGGCGGGCCGGCGCGAACGCGCCGCCCGTCCACGAAGAGCGCGTCGCACTCGCCCCACTCCAGCATGGTGGTGCGGTCGGTCGTGTCCACCCTGCGGCACTCGACCCGGTCCCCGACGGCCGACGCGGCGCGGCGGGCGCGCTCGAACGTGAGGTTCTGCGCCGGGCACCAACCGTTCACGCAGCCGGTGACGACCACCTTCCCATCGGCGGGCTCGGGGCGCTTGTGCGTCGTGGGGAGCCACCGCGGCGGCTCCGCGTCCTCGACGAACGGCTTCCAGACGAGCGCAGCCATGCCACGCCGGTCGGCCCGCCGGTACCCGTGCCGCCGGAACCAGGAGGCCCGCATCCAGAAGGGCAACGCGAGCCCCCAGGCGGCCATGCCCTTCACCCCGCGCTCTCGGGCGTCCGCCTCGGCCGCCTCGAGCAGCGCCGTTCCCATTCCGCGACCGCGGTGGTCGCCGCGGCCTTGCGGATGGCCGTGCACCCACACGCACAGGATGAACTCGAGCCCCTGCCCGATCGCCGGGGACCACTCGACGGGCAGGTACTGGATCATCCCGCCGGGTTGCCCGCGCTCGTCGAGCGCGAGCTTCACCCGGAGTCCACGAGGCCGCATGGCCTCGAACCAGCGCGCCTTGTGGTCCCCCGCGTCTGCCAGGTCCGTGTTCCAGTCCTCGAGGCAGACGAAGTAGAGCGGCTCGAGCTCGGGGGAAAGGTCGACGATGGGAATCCGGCGGCGTTCGTCGCTCGTGCGCATGAGCCGATGGTACTCCCGCGCCGGCCCTCCCCGGGAGGGTCCTCCGGGTGGGAGCCATGGGAGCGCCCGCGAAAGCTTGCGCGCCGTGACTCGCCGGTGACAGCCCGCACGCATGTGTTGGCGCACGAATGAGCGCTCTCGCACCTCCGGTCCGTTTCTCCCCCTCCAGCCCCTTCCACCAGCACCTCAAGCGAGCGATCGACGAGCATTTCCGCCACGCCGGGCGGTCACGCCAGGGAGGCTGGCGCATGATCGCCAAGGCGGTGGTCCTCTTCTTCTGGCTCGCCGGGTCGTGGTCCGCGCTCATGTTCGCGGATCCGGGACCTTTCGGTGTGGTGCTCCTCACGATCTCGGTCGGGCTTGCGATGGCCGGCATCGGCTTCGGGGTGATGCACGACGCCAATCACGGGAGCTTCTCGGCGAGGGCCGGCGTCAACCGCCTCGTGGGGCACACGATGGAGCTCCTCGGCGGCAGCTCGCATCTGTGGCGGCAGCAGCACAACGTCCTCCACCACGGCTTCACCAACGTGGCGGGTGCGGACGCGGACATCGAGCCGGGGCCCCTCCTCCGCTTCGCGCCGTGGCAGCCCTGGCGCCCGCACCACCGCTTCCAGCACGTCTACGTCTGGGCGCTCTACGCCGTCTTTCCGCTCCGCTGGTTCCTGTGGGACGACTTCCGCGAGCTCGCCACGGGCCGCATCGGCGGCCGGAGCTTCCCGCCGGCGCGCGGCCGTACGCTGGCGGTGGCGCTCGCGGGGAAGTGCGTCTTCTACCTCTGGGCGGTGATCCTGCCGGTCCTCTTCCATCCGACCTGGTGGCTGGTCGCGATCTGGCTGCTCGCCGCCCTGACCCTCGGCACCGTGCTCGCCTCGGTGTTCCAGCTCGCCCACTGCGTGGGCGAGGCCCGCTTTCACGAGCTGCCCGAGGGCGCACGGATGTCCACCGACTGGGCGGAGCACCAGGTGACCACGACCGTGGACTTCGCCCGCGGGAACCGGCTGCTCGCCTGGTACGTGGGTGGCCTCAACTTCCAGATCGAGCACCACCTCTTCCCGCGGGTGTCCCACCTTCACTACCCGGCACTGGCGCCGATCGTGGAGGCGGTCTGCCGGGCGCACGGCGTCCGCTACCACTCGGAGCCCACCCTGCGCTCCGCGGTCGGCGCCAACATGCGCTGGCTCCGCGAGATGGGGCGCCCGCCCGCGGCAGCGCCGGAACGGTCCCGCCCGGGTGGTCAGCGCGAGAACGAGTCGTCGAACGCGACCTCGGACGGGGCGAAGTCCGTCTTGCGCACGAAGGCGAGCGCCTCCTGGGCGCCGTACTCGCGCTCCATGCCCGAGTCCTCCCACTCCACCGAGAGCGGGCCCGTGTAGCGGGCGGCGTTCAGCTCGCGGATGATCGCGTCGAAGTCGATGTCGCCGTGCCCGAGCGAGCGGAAGTTCCAGCCGCGGCGGAGGTCGCCCCAGGGCAGGTGCGAGCCGAAGATGCCGGACCGTCCGTCGAGCGTGAGGGCGCAGTCCTTCATGTGCACGTGGAAGATCCGGTCGCCGAAGTCGCGGACGAAGAGGTGCGGCTTCATCCCCTGCCAGTGGAGGTGGCTGGGGTCGAAGTTGAAGCCGAGCGTCGGCCTGCCGCGGAAGGCCTCGAGCAGGCGGCGCGTGGTGTGGTGGTCGTAGGCGATCTCGGTGGGGTGGACCTCGAGGGCGAACTTCACCCCGCAGCGGTCGAACTCGTCCAGGATCGGGCTCCAGAGCTCGACGATGCGCGCGAACGCGTCGTCGATCATCTTCTCGGTGGTCGGAGGGAACGAGTACCAGGCGTGCCAGATCGGCGATCCCATGAAGCCGGTCACCACCTTGCAGCCCATGTTCTTCGCCGCCTGCGCGGCCCACTTCATCTCCTGGATGCCCCAGGCCCGGATCTTCTCGGGCTGCCCCCGGCACTCGGGTGGCACGAAGGCGTCGAGGCGCGCGTCGGGCGGGTCGCCCACGCACTGGCCGGCGAGGTGCGCGCCGAGCGCCCAGGTCTGGAGGCGATTCGCGGAGAGCGTGCGCTTCAGGCCCTCGACGTACGCCGGCTCGCTCGCGCCCCGACGGGCGTCCATGTGGGAGCCCCAGCAGGCGATCTCCGCCCCGTCGTAGCCCCAGGCGCCGAGCTTCTGGCACATCGTCTCGAAGGAGAGGTCCGCCCACTGCGCGGTGAAGAGGGTGACGGGTCGGGCCATGGGAGCTCCTCCTCGGCGGGCGGGGGGCCGGGCGGCGGCCGGCCCCGAGTTTGTTGCCGATATGGGCCAAAACCCCGGCCCAGGTCAAGAGACCCGGCCCGGCTTGTGTTCTCCGCATTATGCTGCGACCATCAACAAAGTGCCCACCCGGCGGACCCCCGGGGCGGACCCAGGAGGACGGCGATGGACAAGCTCGGGATTCACGCCTTCGTGTGGACGGGGAGCTCGCTGGAGAAGGACCTGGAGGCGGCCACCCTGCGGGCCAAGGAGTGCGGCTACTCGCTCATCGAGTTCCCCCGGCTCGACCCCCGCAAGTTCAGCGTCGCGTCGTTCGCGAAGCGCCTCCGCGAGCTCGAGATGAAGGTCGCGGTCACGATGGGCCTCTCGCCAGATGCCGACGTCTCCAGCGAGGACCCGGCGGTGGTGAAGCGCGGCGAGGCGGCGCTGGACGAGGCGGTGGCGGTGACCCGCGACCTGGGCGGCACGAAGCTCGGCGGGATCATCTACTCCGCCCACGCCAAGTACCGCTCCATGCCCACGCGCAAGGGCTGGGAGAACAGCGCCGGCGTGCTCGGGCGCGTGGCGGAGCGGGCGAAGACGGCCGGCGTCGCGCTGGAGCTGGAGCTCGTGAACCGGTTCGAGACCAACCTCCTCAACACCACCGCCCAGGGGCTGGCGTTCATCCGCGACACCGGCTCGGACAACGTCTTCCTCCACCTCGACACGTTCCACATGAACATCGAGGAGGCCGACCCGGCCATGGCGATCCAGATGGCGGGGAAGAAGCTCGGCTACTTCCACGTCGGGGAGAGCAACCGCGGCTACCTCGGCTCGGGCACGAACGACTTCGCCGCCATCTTCGACGCGCTGGTGGCGATCGGCTACGACGACTACGTCACCTTCGAGTCCTTCTCCTCGGAGGTCGTGGACAGGGATCTCTCGATCACCTGCGCAATCTGGCGAAACCCCTGGGGCGACGGCGACAACGTGAAGCTCGCCAAGCACGCGCGCGGTTTCATCGAGGCGAAGCTCGCCGAGGCGCGCCGGAAGGCGCGGGCGGCGGCGGCGGTCTGACCGCAACGCTCGCCGGACGTGATCCCGTCACCGCTCGTGGTTCCCCTGAGCCTGTCGAAGGGTCACCACGAGCGGGTACGCTCACGGCGAGCTGCACGCCGCCCGATACCGCCGCAGCACCTGCTGCACGGCGGTCACGACGAAGTCGCGCGGCGCGGACGCCGAGGGTGCGCCTTCTTCGACGATGCCCCCGAGGTACTGCCGCACGAGCGGAGCGGGAATCGTGCGTCCCTCGAGCTGCTCGAGGAGCCGCTCCACCGCCGCGGCGACCTCGGGGTCCGGCCAGTAGTAGCGGATCCGGTCGCTGTAGCCGAAGTGCCGGAGCACGCGCTCTTCGTCCGGCGTCCCCTCGGCGTACCCGCGCCAGTGCTCGGGCCGCGCGAGCATGATGCGCTCGAGGACGATGCGGAGCGTGTCCGCCTCCGGCGTGCCGAGGAGGGCCGCCGCGATGGCGTCCAGGCCGTAGAGCGCCTCGCGCAAGGTGAACGTGAGCTCGGGCCCGACCTTCAGGAAGACGAAGCCGTCCCGGACCAGGGCCGCGAGCGCTGCGCCGGGCTGGTAGTCGGTCGAGTGCGCCTCGAAGGCGATCCCCGGGAACCGCTCCAGCACCGGGGCCAGGGCCCGGCCGCCCGCGCCGTCGTACGCCACCACCTCGGCGTTTCCGAACTCGACGCCCGGCTGGACGACGAGGGCGGCGACGCGTCCGAACGCGGCACCGAGCCCACGCGCGAGGAACGCCTCGCGGTGGCGCTCGACGGTGGCGGCCGCCGCCTCGGGCGCGGTCGGGATC
>JAEZXM010000595.1 GCA_023419875.1 Pseudomonadota bacterium
CGGCCCGCGGGGGGCGCGGGGGCCGGGCCTGGAGGCGCCTCCGGGCGCTCGTCATCCTGTGGGCGGCCGTCGCGCTGCACGCGCAGGCGGCCCCGAACGCATCCGAGGCAGTGGACGGGCGCTGGCGCCTCCGGGGCCTGCGGCTCACGGTGGCCGAGGATCGGTTCCGGAAGGACGACGACTCCGGCTTCACCAGCTTTCAGAGCATCGGGGCGGAGTTTTCGCGCGGTGCCGGAGAGAGGTTCAGCCTGACCCTCGCAAACCAGATGATCACGGAGCGCGGCGGGGATCGCCGCGTGGACGAGGGGACGATCGTCGGCGAGCGCGGCCTCAGGCACGTCCTCGCTTCCGGCTTCGAGCTCGAGCTCGCCCTCCAGGGCGGCCTGGCCGTGTCGTCCGATCTGGGGGGCGCCCGCGTCCAGGACCTGTTCCACTCGCTGGTCGGAGGAGGGCGGCTCGAGGAGGGATTGCAGGACCGGTACCCGGACTCGACGGGGATCGCCGTCCTCGCGGGCGGTCGAGTCGGCGTTTCCTGGCAGGCGCGCGGTCCGCTCGCGATCGTCACCGGAGCGGGGGGACGGCTCGCTCTCGGCGGAGGGGTGAGCGATCTCCGCGGCTTCTTCGGCTTCGTGCTCGGAGCCGAGCACGCGCGGGCCGAGGTGGGCGCCGATGTCGTCCGGTACTTCAGCCGCGACCCGTTCCTGACGATGCCCGGCGGCTACGTGACGGGCGCCTTCCATGCCTCTCCCTTCCTGCGGGTCGCCGCGGTGCGGCGAGGGCTCGAGATCGAGCTCGAGGCGCGGGCCAACGTCGGCGGAAGCGGGCAGGGCCTCAGCCAGATCAGCGTGCGCTTCCCGCTGCGTTGAAGCCTCGAGAAAGCGCAGGAGGAACGCGGCGCGGGCCGGGGGCTCCCGGCCGGTCCAATCTCGGGTCAGCCGCTCCGCTGAAAACGATTGCGGCTCCGGAGATGAAAACGATTGCAAATCTGAAACGGTTCAGACGCTTGACAAATGGTGATGCGAGCGAGCAACGTGAACGCATCCAGCGACCGAGAGTCGTGTCCGGGAGAATCCGTGGTGCGGGAATGGTGCGTGGCCCGAACGCGCGAGCGAGCAACACGAATTGTGACGTTCACCCGTGGGGGAAGGAGTAGACGATGTCAGGAACGAACTTGATCCGGGCTCTGCCCCTGATGCTTGCGCTCGGCCTCGCCTCGTGCGGACCGGAGACGGCGGACGAGGGCTCGACCGACGTCAGCGCACCCGCTTCCATCACCTCGAGCCAGACCGGCACCGACGGCCTCTGGTACTCGTTCTGGACCGACGGGGGCGGGACCGTGAACTTCAACCTGCTCGGCGGCGGCCACTACAGCTCGCAGTGGACCAACTGCGGGAACTGGGTGGGCGGCAAGGGCTGGAGCACCGGCGGCCGCAAGACCGTGAGCTACTCCGGAAGCTTCAACCCTTCCGGCAACGGCTATCTGGCGCTCTACGGTTGGACCACCAATCCGCTCATCGAGTACTACATCGTCGAGAACTACGGCACCTACAACCCGAGCTCGGGCGCCTCGCAGATCGGTAGCGTCACGAGTGACGGCGGCACCTACAACCTCTACCGGACGCAGCGGGTGAACCAGCCCTCGATCCAGGGCACCGCCACCTTCTACCAGTACTGGGCGGTCCGGACGTCGAAGCGCACGGGCGGCACGATCACCACCGGCAACTTCTTCGACGCCTGGGGCCGGTCCGGGTTGACCCTCGGCACGCACAACTACATGGTCCTCGCGACCGAGGGCTACCAGAGCAGCGGTAGCTCCGACATCACCGTGAGCGAAGGCGGCTCCTCCTCGTCTTCCGGTGGCAGCTCGTCCTCCAGCGGCGGCAGCACGAGCTCCAGCGGTGGCAGCTCCTCCGGCGGCACCGGCTCCGTCAGCTTCACCCTCCGGGCGCGGAGCACCGACGGCCAGGGCCGGGTGAACCTCAGGATCGGCAGCACCACGATCGCCACCTTCACGCTCGGCAGCAGCATGACGAACTACACCGCGTCCACCAACACCCGCGGCGACATCAACCTGCAGTACTTCAACGACAGCGGGAGCCGTGACGTCCAGGTGGACTACCTCGTCGTCAACGGCTCCACCCGCCAGGCCGAGGCGCAGTCCTACAACACGGCCCTCTACGCGAACGGGCGCTGCGGCGGCGGCGGCAACAGCGAGTGGATGCACTGCAACGGGATCCTGGGGTTCGGCAATACGCCCTAAGGGATCGCTCTTCCATCTCCCGGTCGAGATGGGGGATTCTTGAGGCCCGTCCCTCGCCGTTTCGGCGGCGGGGGGCGGGCCTCGTATTCTCACGATCCACCGGGGACCTCGGATGATGGACGCAGAAGCTTCGGGCGTGATCGGCGCAGCGCGCTCCTCCGGCGCCGCGGAGCAGGCGGCGCTCCCGCGTTCGCCCACGTCGATGGCGATCAACCTCGCCGGCGTGGCGTCGTTCGTCGTGGGGCTGGTGTGCCTCCGCCTCTTCGGCGCCCGGATGCACGACCAGACCGCCACCCTGGTGGCCATCGCCTCGTACGCCGTCCCCGTCATCGCCCTCGAGGCGGTCTTCCTGAAGCCCTGGCGGCGGACCTCGACGGGCTTCGACTTCTCGCGCCCCGCCGAGGCTGCGTACGCGCGCGCGCTCTGGAAGCTCGGGGGCTTCCTCGCGACGGTGGCGCTGATCCTGGGAATCTACGCGGTGTTCCCGGAGTACCGCGGCGACTTCTACCGCCCGTTCTACCGGATGCTGTGGCAGGTGCTCCCCGTCGCGGCGATGCTCGCGGTGCCGTACTTCCTGGTTCTCGAGCGGTTCAACCGAAGCCCGTTCGACGGCTACTGGCAGGTGAGCCTGGCCCTCCGCGGGAAGCTCCGGGAGATCGACCGCCGGGCGCTGGGCCAGCACCTCCTCGGCTGGCTCGTGAAGGCGTTCTTCACGCCGCTCATGTTCATCTACGCGTCCAACGCCGTCTCCCGGCTCCGCACCTTCGATCCGCGATGGGTCTTCACGGATTTCACCTCGTTCTACGACTTCACCTACGACACGCTCTTCGCCGTGGACGTCGTGCTCGCGGTGACGGGGTATCTGCTCACGGTGCGCCTCCTCGACTCGCACATCCGCTCGACCGAGCCCACGCTCCTCGGATGGGCGGCGGCGCTGGCCTGCTACCAGCCGTTCTGGTCGTTCGTGGAGGGGAACTATCTGAGCTACGGGAGCGGCGGATCGACCTGGGGCACCTGGTTCTCCGGGTCGCCGGCGATCTACGTCGCATGGGCCTGCACCATCCTGGCGCTGACGGCCGTCTACCTCTGGGCGACCATCCCCTTCGGGATCCGATTCTCCAACCTCACCCACCGCGGGATCCTCACCAACGGTCCGTACCGGTTCACGAAGCACCCCGCCTACGTGAGCAAGAACCTGAGCTGGTGGCTCATCTCGATGCCCTTCCTCTCCTCCGGAGGGTGGCAGACGGCCCTCCGGTGCAGCGTCATGCTGCTCGGGCTCAACTGCATCTACTTCCTGCGCGCCCGGACCGAGGAGCGCCACCTCTCCCGCGATCCCGGCTACGTCGCCTACGCCGAGGCCATGGAGCAGCGGGGCATCTTCCGCTGGCTCGGCCGGCTCGTGCCGGCCTTGCGGTTCAGGCCGGGACGGCTGCTCGATCTCTAGACCCGCCGCCGATCCTCTGACCGCCCGGAAGCGCTCCTGCGCTGGCCTTCACGCTTGTCGACGCCAGCGCGGCGCTTCTTCGGTGCGGGCGGCCTCCGCCGGCGGGGCGACCGGCGCTGCTCGAGCCGGATGATGCCTTCCCGGTCGAGCGGGAACCCCGGATTCCAGGCCACCTCCCAGACGTTGCCGTCCGGGTCCGCGAAGTAGCCGCTCCGTCCGCCCCAGAACGCGTCCTGGGCGGGGGTGAGGATCCGGGCGCCCCCGGCCGCGACCTCCGCGAGGATGCGGTCCACGTCCTCGCGCCGCCGAACGTTCTGGGCGAGCGCGAACCCGGCGAACCCCGGCGCCCCCGCGTCCGCGGTCTTCGCCTCCTTCGCGAGCAGCGGCCGGGGATAGAGCGCCAGCACCACCCCTCCGGCCTGGAAGAACAGGATGTCGCCGCCCGACTGCGGCGCCGGCTTCCAGCCGAGGACGTCTCGATAGAACGATCCGGCGCGCCGGAGGTCGGCGACGCCCAGCGTGACGATGCTCAGGCGAGGTTCCATGGGCTGGAGCATGGCACCGCAGGCTGACGCGCGGGGGCGACGAGGTTGGCAGGGGACCCGAGAACACCGCGGCCCACGCCGGGGACCGGTCGTGGGCCGCGCGCTGCTCAGGAGATCCCGGCCGCGGACCGAGCGTGGTCCGCGACCGGGGAGGCCGGTGCTACTGCCACCAGTAGAAGCTTGCCCAGGTGTACGACCCGGCGCTGAAGTTGAACGTGTACGGAGCGCTTCCGGGCAGCGGAAGCTGCCCACAGGCCACGGACGTGCCGTTCACGGTCACCGTGCGGCCGGCGATGTTGGAGCAGCCCCAGCCGGCGATGTTCGAGTTGACGACGTAGCAGACCGCGCCGGTGGTGTTGAAGTTGCCGCTCTGGCCGCCGCTCACGGTCGTGCAGCCGGTGCCGCCGCTGGAGCTGCCGCCCGAGGACGAACTGCTCGAGCCCGAGCCGGAGCTGGAGCTCCCGCCGCTCGAGCCGGAGCTGGACGAGCCGGAGCCCGTGCCCGGCACCACCGAGATGGCGTTGACCTTCGGGTTCTGGGTCACGGAGCTGAACTGGATCACGATCTGCCCGCTGCCGTTGGCCGTGGCGTTGAACGTCCGGGCGATGGCGCGGTTCGAGCCGCCCGCGGTCGCGTAGATGTCGAAGTTGCTCAACACCTGCGAGCCGTTGATGGACACGTTGAAGCGGCGGGCGCCGGAGGCCGTGACGTACGACTCGACGAAGTAGAGCGTCACCGTGTACGCGGAGTTCGGGGTGCGGTTGGGGATCGTGTAGGTGAAGTTGCCGTATCGCTCGCTCTGGAAGACCGCGGCCGGCGGGGCACCGCTGCCGAGCGCGGAGACGTCGATGCTGGCGCTGCTCGTGTAGGTGCTGCCGCCGGAGAACCAGTTGTCGGCCACCCAGGAGCCGTTCGTCTGCCCGCCGACGTTGACGTAGACGCTGGAGGGCGCCGTTCCGCCGCTGCTGCTGCCGCCGGAGCTGGAGCTGGAGCTGCTGCCGCCGGACGAGGAGGAGGAGGAGCCGCCTTCGCTGACCGTGATGTCGGAGCTGCCGCTGCTCTGGTAGCCCTCGGTCGCGAGGACCATGTAGTTGTGGGTGCCGAGGGTCAGACCGGACTGGGCCCACGCGTCGAAGAAGTTGCCGGTGGTGATCGTCCCGCCCGTGCGCTTCACGGTCCGGACGGCCCAGTACTGATAGAAGGTGGCGGTGCCGATGATCGAGGGCTGGTTGACCCGCT
>JAEZXM010000351.1 GCA_023419875.1 Pseudomonadota bacterium
TTCGACGACTACCTCGAGGCGGAGCGGGCCCGGCGGCGAGCGGAGAGCTGAGCCGATCTCGCCAGGGCTCGTCGGAAAGAAAGGGGCAGGGCCCATGGACGCGGTCCCTGCCCCCTCTTCACGGAACGTGTTCGACTACCAGTAGTACAGGCTCGCGTAGGTGAGCGAGCCCGCGCTCACGGCGAAGTACGTGTAGCCGCCGACCTTGGCGAGCGGGAAGGGGCCGCCGCCGCAGGTGGTCGTGGCGGTGCCGCCGTTCACGCTCACGGTGCGGCCGGTGAAGTTGGAACAACCCCAGCCGTTCACGTTGGCCGCCGTCCGGAGACAGACCGCGGCCGTGGTGTTGAAGTTGCCGCTCTGGCCGTTGGTCATGGTGATCGGGTTGGCGCAGGGCGTGGTGCCGCCGCCGGAGGTGTTGAAGGTGGCGGTGGCCGACCGGGCGGCGGTCATGGAGAGGACGCAGGACCCGGTGCCGGTGCAGGCGCCGCTCCAGCCGGCGAAGGTGGAGCCCGAAGCGGGAGAAGCGGTGAGCGTGACGCTGGTGCCGGAGGCGTAGCTCGCCGAGCAGGTCGAGCCGCAGTTGATGCCGCCGGTGCTCGAGGTGACCGTGCCGGAGCCCGTGCCCGCCTTCGTGACCGTGGCGGTGTAGCTCGTCCCGCCGGAGGTGTTGAAGGTGGCGGTGACGGAGCGGGCCTGGGACATGGTGAGCGCGCAGGTGCCGGTGCCGCTGCAGGCGCCGCTCCAGCCTGCGAAGGTGGAGCCGGAGGCCGCGGAGGCGGTGAGCGTCACGTTGGTGCCGGAGTTGTAGCTCGCCGAGCAGGTCGAGCCGCAGTTGATGCCGCCGGTGTTCGAGGTGACGGTGCCGGAGCCGGTGCCGGCCTTGCCGACGGTGAGCGCGAAGGTCGTGCCGCCGCCGCTCGACTTCGAGACGTAGGCCTTGGCCCACTTTCCGGACTCGGTGAGGTTCGAGTCGGACCAGGGGCCGGTGGCGCTCGCGCCGCCGACGAGGGCGCTCGCGGTCTCGGCCTTGTCGTTGAGCGACCAGTTGGCCGAGCTGATCTTGTTCGCGTCCATCCAGTTCGCCCAGTTGTTGGACTCGGTGGCGTTGTAGCCGCCGTTGCCCGACGCGTCGCAGGTGCCATACTCGGTCACGAAGACCGCCTTGCCCTTCGCCATCGCCGCGTCGGCCTTGGAGCGGAGGGAGGCGCCGTGGGTGCCGGCGTAGAAGTGGAGGGTGTAGGCGGTGTTCGTGTCGGCGATCGGGTCGTTCGCGGCGACGTCCACGTCCTGTGACCAGGTCGGCGAGCCGACGATCACGAGGTTCTGGCTCCCTGCCTGCCGGATCGTGTTGATCACCGCCGTGTGGTAGCTCTTGAGGCTCGACCAGCTCTGCGTCGTCGGCTCGTTGAACGTCTCCCAGATGAGGTTGTCCTTGCCGGCGTACGCGGTGGCGAGCTCCTGGAAGAACGACTGCGCCTCGGCCTGGTGCAGCTCGTGGCTGTGCCAGTCCACGATCACGTAGATGCCGGCGGCGATGGCGCCGTCGATGACCGCCTTCGCGCGGGCGATGTTCTGGGACCGCTGCCCGTCCATGATGCCGCCGCCGGAGTGCACGCCCACCGCGGCGCGGACCACGGTCGCGCCCCATCCGCTGGCGAGGTTCGAGACCGCCTGGGCGTTGTAGAAGCGGTCGCCGCCCCAGCCGGTGTTGCTCCAGAACAGGCTCATGCCCTTGAGCTGCACCTGCGTGGTTCCGTTGGAGGCGCAGATCCTGTTGCCGCAGACCTTGAGACGGCCGTAGGTGGCGACGGCGGTGGCGGCGGCGGTCGGAGCGGCGCTGGCCGCGGCCTGCTCGTCGACGAGCTCGCCGGCGCAGGCGGTGAGGAGTCCGGTGAGAAACAGCAGGAGCAGCGAGGACGATCTCTTCATGGCTCTACCCCTTTCAACGAGGGGACGTCCGCGAAGGAAGCAGCAGGCTCGCGAATTCCTTCCACCTCGTAGGTGCAGGACGAGCATCGAAACTCGGTTCGAGGGCCACAAGCCCGTGGCGCGCGGTACGCGATCGCGAAAAACGTTTGCCGGCGAAGGCGCTCGCCGCACACACGCGGGCGAACGTTTGCGCGCCGGAGTAGGTGTCACTGGCGGTGCACGAGAACGTTTTCGCGGGTGACAGGGTGCGGCCGTGCCCGGGGGTGGGTGCATTCACCAAGAGTGATCGGGTCCGGGGGGAACCGTCCGGTGCGCACACGCACACGGCGGCTCCGGGGTCCGTGGACGGCTCACCGCAGCGCACAGGGCGCAACCCGGCGGGCGGGCCCACAGAAAAGAGGAAGGGCGGGCACGCTCGGTGCCCGCCCTTCCGGCTTCACCAGCAGTCTACGGTGCCATCACCAGCTGTAGATGCTGGCCACGGGTACGTGTCCGCCGTCAGTCCCGGCGGCGGAGAGTCCATTCGAAACGAAGACCGTGGACGGGAGGCTAGTGAACCACCCGGGAGCGGTCAAGGCGCGTCGCCCCTCCAGGCCCGAGCGGGACATTGTCGGCTCCGCAAACGATTGCAGGCAAACGTACAATCGAGGGGTCCCGCAGCAATTGCGGCCGAGGAGTGCGGGAGACGAGGCGCTAGGCCTCCCTCGGCGCGGCGGTCGAGGCCCGGACCACGAGCTTCGGCTCGACCAGCGCCTCCACGGGCGGCAGCTCGTCGCCGCCCATGAGCTGCTCGAGCGCTCCGATGGCTTCGCGGGCCATCCCGGACCGGTCCTGGCGGACGGTGGTGAGCGGAGGATAGACGTATGCGCTCATCTCGATGTCGTCGAACCCGACGAGCGAGACGTCCTCCGGGATCCTGAGGCCGAGCTCGAGGAGCCGCCGGGCCGCGGCGATCGCCACCACGTCACTTGTTGCGAAGATCGCCGTGGGCGGGGTCTTTCCCCGCATCAGCTCCTGGACCTGGCGCCCGAGCTCGAGGGCGCGGACATGGGCGGCTGCTCCGGTGGGCGGCCCGTAGAGCACGTCCTCGTCCCGGAGCGCGAGGCCGCGGCGGCGCAGCGCGGCGGCGAACCCCTTCACCCGGTCGGCGGCGTTGACCGAGGTCCGATCGTCCTTCAAGATCGCCAGCTTGCGGTGGCCGAGCGCGATCAGGTGCTGCGCGACCAGGGCCCCTCCGAGCTTGTTGTCGGAGGCGACCGATGGGCGGCCGCCGACGGGGCGGTCGAGATACACGACGGGGAGTCGGCCTGCCGGGGTGGTCCGATCCGACGCGCGAACGAAGAGGACGCCGTCCACCTGGCGCGCTTCGAGGTCCTCGAGGAGCCGCCCCTCGCGATCGGGGTTCTCGTCCGACTCGCACAGGAGCATCTGGAGCCCGCGCTCGTTGAGCGCCTGCTGGATGGCGTGGGCCAGCTCCGCGAAGAACGGGTTCGAGAGGTTCGGGAGGACGAGGCCGACGCTGTCGGAGCGGCGGGCCCGAAGGCAGCGCGCGCTCAGGTTGACGCGATAGCCCAGGCGGTCGATCGCCTGCTGGATGCGCCGGGCGGTCGCCACCGCCACCGGGCCGCTGCCGTTGAGATGCTTCGACACGGTGCCCACGGCGACGCCGGCGACGCGAGCGACGCTCGTGATGGTCGCCCGCGGGCGAACCCGAGCTCGAATGATCGGCATGCTCCGATTGAGGCGCGACCACATGTATTGGGTCAAGGCGGGATCGAGGCGAACCCCTCTCTGGGAGCGCAAACGTTTTGCGCTCCCGGCACTTCGGGCGCCGCGCAAACGTTGTCGCTCGCCTCCGATGGGCGGCCACGGAAAACGTTCCCTTTCGCTGTGCTGCAGCTGGAATCTCGATCTTGAGTAGGAAACGTTTCCGTACCGCGGTGTCTGCCCCCAAGGAGTGAGCCGCTCCCTCGCTCGATGCGCCACCCCAGGGCCGTCACGCAGCCGGCGGGCGCGGCGCCGGCCAGGGAATTCTCTGGAAGTGAGGGCGATTGGCGCGTGGGCAGCGCATTCTCTCCGAGGCCGATTGCCTTGTTTGCGCGGATCGGGCAGACCCTCCTCCACACCGCGGAAGATCGAGAGCGACGGGAACCGTTTTTATCGGCGCCCGGAGAACGAGGCCGTTGCCGCGGTGGTGGTCGTGCAGGAAGGCGCTGTCCCGTGTTTCGCGTTTTAGCCCTTCAAGAGGAGCTCTCATGAAGCTCGCGAAAGCCCTGTTCCCGTTGCTGGCCGCCCTCGCCCTCCCGGGCATGGCGTCCGCGCAGACGAAGCTCGATAACCCGTTCGTGGGGGCCACGATGTACGTGAACCCCAATTTCACGGCGAATGCGAACGCCGAGGCCGCCCAGCAGTCGGACTCGACGCTCGCCGCCCGCATGCGCCTCGTCGGCCAGCAGCCGCAGGCGGTGTGGATGGACCGCATCTCCGCCGTCCCCAGCCTCGCCACCCACCTCGACGGGACGCTCGCCCAGGGCAAGAACCTCTTCCTCGGCGTCGTGTACGACCTGCCCGGTCGCGACTGCGCGGCGCTCGCCTCGAACGGTGAGCTCCCCGGGACCGCGGAGGGCCTCGCCCGCTACAAGACCGAGTACATCGACGAGATCGCGGCCATCGCGCGGCAGTCGAAGTACGCGAACCTCCGGATCGTCTTCGTGGTCGAGCCGGACAGCCTTCCGAACCTCGTCACGAACCTCTCCGACCCCGAGTGCGGGCAGATGGAGTCCTTGGGCATCTACGCCCAGGGCGTGCAGTACGCGGTCAACACGCTGGGCGCGATCTCCAACGTCTACCTCTACATCGACGCCGGCCACTCCGGCTGGCTCGGCTGGCCGAACAACTTCGACGGCTGGGTCAACAAGATGAACACGATCTCCTCCGGCTTCACGCGGGGGAAGACCGCGGTCCACGGCTTCGTGGACGACACCGCCAACACGCTGCCCTGGAAGGAGCCGTTCATCTCCAGCGGGATGACGATCGGCGGGCAGCAGATCGCCCAGTCCAAGTTCTACGACTGGAACCCCTACGTCGACGAGGCCGGCTTCTCCCAAGCGATGTACGATCGGTTCCGCGCCGCCGGCTGGACGCAAGCGGCCATTCTGCACGACTCCTCCCGCAACGGCTGGGGCGGCACGCAGCGGCCGACCGCCGCTTCCACCAGCACCGTCCTCGACACCTTCGTCAACGCGTCCAAGGTCGATCGCCGCGCCCACCGCGGCCTGTGGTGCAACCCCCTGGGCGCCGGCATCGGCGAGTTGCCGCAGGGCGCGCCGGCCGACTGGCCGTTCGTGGACGCCTACGTCTGGGTGAAGCCGCCCGGTGAGTCGGACGGCGCCTCCAGCGACATCCCGAACGATCAGGGCAAGCGGTTCGACCGGATGTGCGATCCGACCTACACCACCCAGTACGGCGTCCTCACCGGCGCCACCCCCAACGCGCCGCTCTCCGGCGACTGGTTCTCGGACCAGTTCGTGACCCTCGTCCGGAACATCCATCCGCTGCCCGGCTCGGGCCCGCAGTGCCTGGGCGTCCCGAGCGGTCCGACCAACCTCGACTCGGCCCAGGTCTCCGGCAGCGAGATCCGGCTCACCTGGACCGCCGCCTCGAACGTGCCGAACTGCACGACGACCTACTCGGTCCACCGGAGCACGACCAACAACTTCACGCCCTCCTCCACCACCCAGGTGGCGTCCGGCCTGCCGCTCACCACGACCTCGTACACGGTCACCGGCCTCACCCCCAACACCACCTACTTCTTCCTGGTCCAGGCGGTGAACGAGCTCGGCGCGGCCGGCTCGAACTACGAGCAGAACAACACGCCCAACGGCTACACGCTCACGGTCGCCAAGAACGGCACCGGCAGCGGAACGGTCTCCGGCGGCGGCATCAACTGCGGGACGCAGTGCTCGCTGACCACGAACCCCGGCGTGACGCTCACCCTGACCGCGGCGGCTGCCTCGGGCTCCTCGTTCACCGGATGGACCGGTGACTGCACGAGCACGTCGGGTGTGAACTGCACCATGATCATGGACCGCAGCAAGACCGCCACCGCCACGTTCGGCGGCACGGGCGGCAACACGCTCACCGTGACGAAGTCGGGCACGGGCTCGGGCACGGTCACGTCGAACACCGGCGGGATCAACTGCGGCTCGACCTGCACCGCGACCTACACGAGCGGCACGACGGTCACCCTGACGGCGGCGGCTGCCTCTGGCTCGACGTTCGCCGGCTGGAGCAACGGGTGCACCGGCACGTCGGCGACCTGCACCGTCTCCATGACCGCGGCCCGCACCGTCAACGCGGCGTTCAACGGCCCGCGCGGCTTCACGCTCACCGTGAGCAAGTCGGGCACGGGCTCGGGTACGGTCACGTCCAGCACGGGCGGGATCAACTGCGGCTCGACCTGCTCCGCCACGTACACCTCCGGCACGGCCGTCACGCTGACCGCCTCCGCGGCCTCCGGCTCGACGTTCCAGGGCTGGAGCGGCGCCTGCACCGGCACCGGCTCGTGCGTCGTCACGATGACCGCCACCCGGGACGTCACCGCGTCGTTCAGCGGGCCCGTCGGCCAGGGTCCCGTCGCGCAGTACGGGCGGCTCCGCCGGTGCCCCGCGCCGAACGGAAACCGCATCTGCGACCAGAACAACGTCCCCCGGCAGTTCAAGGGGATGAGCTGGTTCTGGAGCAACACGACCTGGGGCGCGGAGCGGTTCTACAACGCCCAGGCCGTCCAGAACCTCTACAGCACCTGGAACGCCACCATCGTCCGCGCCGCCATCGGCGTGCACGGCGGCGGCGGCTACGTGTCCGGTGACTCGCTCACCCCGGCCGACCCGTCGGGGAACATGGCTCGCGCTCGCGCGCTCATCGACGGCGCCATCGCCGCCGGTGTGTACGTGATCGTGGACTGGCACAGCCACGAGACGCACCAGGCCCAGGCCGTCCAGTTCTTCCAGACGCTCGCGTCGCAGTACGCGAACACCCCCAACATCATCTGGGAGCCGTTCAACGAGCCCACGTCGCAGAGCTGGTCGGGTGAGCTGAAGCCCTACCACACGGCCGTCATCCAGGCGATCCGTGCGGCCGGCAGCCAGAACCTCGTCGTCCTCGGCTCGCCGGAGTGGTCGCAGCAGGTGAACACCGCCTCGGCCGATCCGGTCAGCGACTACAACGTCGCCTACACCCTGCACTTCTACGCCGGCACGCACGGGCAGTGGCTGCGCGACCGGGCCACGCAGGTGCTGAACAACGGCCACGCCATCATGGTCACCGAGTGGGGCACCGTGAACGCGGACGGAGACGGCGGCGTCAACACCTCCGAGTCGCAGGCCTGGGCCAACTGGATGGACCAGAACCTCGTCAGCTCCTGCAACTGGTCGCTGCACGACAAGCTGGAGGGCGCCTCCGCCCTCGTCGCGGGCGCCAGCTCCACGGGCCCGTGGGCGGCTAGCGACCTCACGTCGTCGGGCACTTGGGTGAAGGCGTACATCGGCGCCGGCCAGCCGCAGACCTTCGCGCTCAGCGTCTCGAAGTCGGGCACGGGGACGGGCACGGTCACGTCGAACACCGGCGGGATCAACTGCGGCTCGACCTGCAGCGCGAACTACAACTCGGGCACCGTGGTCACCCTGACCGCGGCGGCCGCCTCCGGCTCGACCTTCGGCGGCTGGAGCGGTGCGTGCTCCGGCACCGGGACGACCTGCACGGTCACCATGTCCCAGGCCCGCACCGTGAACGCCCAGTTCAACGGCCCGAGCGGCTTCACGCTCACCGTGACGAAGGCAGGCACGGGGACGGGCACGGTCACGTCGAACACCGGCGGGATCAACTGCGGCTCGACGTGCAGTGCGACGTACACGAGCGGCACCGTGGTCACCCTGACCCGGACGAACGGCTCCGGCTCGACGTTCGGCGGGTGGAGCGGCGCCTGCTCCGGCACGGGGACCACCTGCACGGTCACCATGTCCCAGGCGCGCACCGTGACGGCGACGTTCAACGGCCCGAGCGGCTTCACGCTCACCGTGACGAAGGCAGGCACGGGGACGGGCACGGTCACGTCGAACACCGGCGGGATCAACTGCGGCTCGACGTGCAGCGCGACGTACACGAGCGGCACCGTGGTCACCCTGACCGCGGCCCCGACCAGCCCGTCGACGTTCGGCGGCTGGAGCGGCGGCGGGTGCTCCGGCACGGGGACGACCTGCGTCGTCACCATGTCGGCGGCCCAGACCGTCACCGCGACGTTCAACCCCGGCGGCTCGACCCCGTGCTCGAACCCGATCACGTTCAGCGGGAACACCGGCAACTTCAACACCACCGGTGCGGTCTGCTACAAGACCACCGCGGCCACGATCAACGGCTGGGGCTGCTACAACTTCGACGGCCGTACGCTCACGGTCGGTGGAGAAGCTCGGTCCTGCGGGCAGATGGGTCTGACGCGCTCGGCCGACGGCTACTACTTCTCGGTCTCCGCGGGCTCGGTCCCGTGGGCCGGGATCTACTACTGGTAGCGAACACGGTCGTTCGTTGAGCAGTTCGGGCGGGGTGGCACTCCGGTGCCGCCCCGCCCTCTTTTGTGTGCCCGCACCCATCGGTTTGCGACCGCGGCCCGGGGAGCGGTAGCGTCTCCGGATGCTCGAACCGCTCCCCCCGGGCTGGGGGCGCCCGGTCGAGATCCTGGAAACGGACGCGAAGCGGGGCCAGCTCGATCCGGGGCTCCTCGGCGTCTTCGTGGAGGCAGGCGTGTGGCGTCCGGAGTCGCCGAGGTGAACGGACGGAAGCTCCCCAGGGAGTTCTACGCGCGCGACACGCGCACCGTGGCGCGCGCGCTCCTCGGGAAGGTGCTCGTCCACCGCGACGGCGCGGTGCTCCGGGCCGCGCGCATCGTGGAGACGGAGGCCTACCACGGGCCACGAGACCTGGCCTCGCACGCGCGCTTCGGCCCCACCCGGCGCGCGGCCGTGATGTTCGGGCCGCCGGGGTTCGCGTACGTGTACCTCATCTACGGCCTCTCACATTGCGTGAATGCCGTGACCGGGCCCGAGGGCTTCCCGGCGGCGGTGCTCCTCCGCGCGGGAGAGCCGGTCGCGGCCTGCCTCCACTCGACCCGCGGGCCCGGCAACCTCTGCCGGGCGCTGGGGATCCGGCGCGAGCGGGACGACGGGCGCGATCTCACCGGCGACGACCTGTACCTGGTCGCCCCCGGCCCGCGCAGGCGTGAGCGGATCCTGTCCGGACCGCGCGTGAACGTCGCGCATGCGGGGCCCTGGGCCGAGCGCCGCTGGCGGTACGCGCTCGAGGGAAGTCCGTGGGTGAGCCGCCCGCAGCTGCTCGCGGGATCTACTCGAGGTCCATCTCCGGCGGCGGGGGCGGGGCGGGGTTCTGGGAGGGCGACGCCCCGGGGGGCGCCGAGTCCTCGCGGTAGAAGCGGCCGCGGAGCAGCTTCCCGTCGCGGCCGTCGAGCAGCACCTTCGCGCGATCGGTGAACCCGACGAGGCTCAGGTGCCAGCGCCCTCTCTCGTCGAGCCGGGCCCGCCGCACGCGGTCGACGCGCAGCGCACGGTCCTGGCAGAGCCGGAACGCGATGTTCGCGGCCTCCTCCTGGGTGAGCAGCCTGCCCGCCTGCTGGGCGGGCGCCCCGACGGGCGCCACGAGCGCGTGCCGCTCGTAGGTCACGCAGCCCGAGAGGACGACGCCGAGCACCGCCCCGAGGACGAAGGGTCTCATCCGTCCGAAGTTATGCTATTCCGCCGCCGTGCTCCACCTCTCCGGCCAGGACAGCCGCACGCTGGCGCGCAAGGCCGGGATCCCGGTCGAGGACGCGCGCCGGATCACGGGCGCGGTCATCGGCCGTCGGGGCGGGCTGCGCGACGCGCGCAACGTCCGGCGCGAGGTGCTGGACCGGGTCGCCGCGCTCGCCTCGCCCGGCGAGCTCCGGCGCATCGAGGCGGTGGACGCGAAGGACGGTTTCCGAAAGTACCTGTTCGCGCTCCCCGACGGCGCGCGGGTGGAGGCGGTGCGGATCCCGCTCCACGGCACGCACCACGTGGTCTGTCTCTCCTCCCAGGTGGGCTGCGGCCTGGCCTGCGACTTCTGCGCGACGGGACGGCTCGGATTCACCCGCTCGCTCAAGAGCTGGGAGATGGTCGAGCAGCTCCTGCATGTCCGGGCGGACTCGACCCTGCCCGTCACCGGCGCGGTGTTCATGGGCCAGGGCGAGCCGTTCCTCAACTACGACGAGGTGATCGCGGCCGCGTACGCGCTGTGCGACCCCGCCGGAGCCCGGGTGGACGCGCGCCGGATCTCCATCTCCACCGCCGGGATCGTCCCGATGATGCGCCGCTACACCGCCGAGGGACACAAGTTCCGGCTCTGCGTCTCGCTCAACGCCGCCATCCCCTGGAAGCGCGCCGCCCTCATGCCGGTCGTGGAGCAGGGCTTCCCGCTCGACGAGCTCGTGGACGCGATCCGGGAGCACGCGGCCCGGGCCGGCCGGGTGACGATCGAGT
>JAEZXM010000370.1 GCA_023419875.1 Pseudomonadota bacterium
GTTTCGTCCTGCGCCTCCGCCGGCTCCACCGCCGCGTGCGACGGCTGGTGCGACGGCTCGCGGACCGGTGGCGTGTGGCGCCGCGGCCCCCGGTGCTCGTCCTCGCCCTCGGGATCAAGCGCCTGCCACGCCGCGAGCAGCTCGGCCCCGGCGCCGGTCGCGCGCACCGAGATCTCCAGCAGCGCGAGCGCGTCGTCGAAGTAGGAGTGGTGCACCATCTTCCGCGCCCGCCGCCCTCGAGGCGGCTCGTGGAAGTGGCGCTGCGCGTGGAGCGCGAGCCGGACGCGCTCGGCCACGCGCCGCGGGAGCCGCGAGGTGGACACGAGCGACGCGAGGAGCTCGTCCGCCTCGCGCCCGGCGCGCCCCTCGGTCCGCGGCTCGGAGGCCGGCTCCGCGCCGAGGTGCATGACGAGGGCGGCGAGGAGCACCGCCTCGGAGATCTCCGCGCCGGACCGCACCAGCGCGTCGAGGGCGCCGAGGTGCGCGAAGAAGGAGCGGCGGCCGACCTCGCTCCAGCCGTCGAGCGCCGCGCCGAGCGCCGGGAGGATGACGGGCAGCGCCCCGCAGGAGCGGAGGAGCTGGAAGGCGCGCGCCGCGCTCCCGCAGCGGAGGATCTTGAACGTCTCCTCGAGCACCCGCGCCGGCGCGCAGCGGCCCAGCTCGCCCGCGTACCGGCGCATCGCCTCGAAGGTGTCCGGGGCGATGGTGAAGCCGAGGCGCGACGCGAACCGCACCGCGCGCAGGCTCCGCACCGGGTCCTCGCGGATCCGGACCTCCGGGTCGCCGATCGTGTGGATCCGGTGCGCCTCGAGGTCCGCGCGCCCGCCGACGTAGTCGATCACCTCGCCGGCGGCGATGTCGTAGAAGAGCCCGTTGACGGTGAAGTCGCGGCGGACCGCGTCCTCCTCGGCGGTGCCGAACACGTTGTCGCGCGTGATGAGCAGGTCGCCCTCGGCGGCGTCCTCGCCCTCTCCCACGCCCACCGGGTTCTTCCGGAAGGTCGCGACCTCGATCACCTTCCCGCCTCGGAAGTAGACGTGGGCGAGCCGGAAGCGCCGGCCGATGAGGCGGCAGTTCCGGAAGATCGCCCGCACCTCGCCCGGGTGCGCGTCGGTGGCGACGTCGAAGTCCTTGGGCGTGTGCCCGAGCAGGAGGTCGCGGACGCAGCCGCCCACGAAGTACGCCTCGTGGCGCATGTGCCGCAGGCGGGCGATGACCTTCAGGGCCTCGGGATCGAGCCTCTCGACCGGGATCTCCGGCGGGTGAGACGGCGGGGGAGCCTCGGGGGGATCGAGCGCGAGCCCGGGCGGAGGGGCCGTACGGGGCGCGTCGTCTTCGGGGTCGTCGTGGGAGGTGCGGCGGTGACGAAGGGCTGCGGTTCGAGATCGTTCGTGCATGCGGTCGCCGGATCGGGGGGCGCCCTGGACGGGAGGGATTCCCGTGCAACGGAGCGCGCCTACACCGTCGAGCTCGTCCTCGTGCGCCTTTTTAGCGATTGCGCGCACTTACGTCAATTCTCGGGATCGACCTCCTCGTTCGCCAGCTCCCCGAACAGCTCGGCCTGCACGGGCTCGAGCCCCAGCGCCTGGCGCACCGGGGCGAACGAGCGCCGGTGGATGGCGCAGGCGCCCAGGCGCTCGAGCGCCTCGAAGTGCTCCGGGGTGGGGTAGCCCTTGTGGCGCGAGAATCCGTACCCGGGGTGCGCCTCGTCGAGCGAGCACATGAGCGCGTCGCGGGCGGTCTTGGCGAGGATGGAGGCCGCCGCGATCGTGAGCGAGAGCGCGTCGCCGTGGACGATGGGCGTGTGCGGGATCCCGAGCTGCGGGAGCTTGCGGGCGTCGACGAGCACGTGCTCGGGCCGGACGGAGAGGCCGCGGACCGCGCGGAGGAGGGCGAGGATCCCGGCGTGGTAGATGTTGAGCGAGTCGATCTCCTCGACCTCCGCCCGCGCCGTCGCCCAGCAGATCGCGTTCGCCTTGATGTCCTCGGCCAGGCGCTCGCGCTCGGCGCGGTCGAGCTGCTTCGAGTCGTCGATCCCCCGCGGACGGTAGCCGTGCGGGAGGATGCACGCCCCCGCCACCACCGGACCGGCGAGCGGCGCCATGCCCGCCTCGTCCACGCCGGCGACGTGGACCATCCCGGCCCCCCAGAGCGCCGTCTCGTGCCGGAGGAGGTTCCGGAGGCGCTGCCCCTCCGCCCGGTTCTCGTGCCGCCGCAGGAGGACCAGGCGCAGCACCTCCCGCGCGCCCGCCCGCGGGTCCGCGGCGAGCGCCGCCTCGCAGTCCTCCGAGAGCGGATGGCACTTCTCGACGAGCCGCACCCGGAGCTCGGCGACCGAGAGGCGGGCGAGGTCGGCGGGGGTCACGAGGCAAGTCTACGACGGCGATGATCGGGGCCCAAGCGGTGGTCCACGCGACCGCCGCCGCGGCGGTCCTCGCGCGCGCCCTCCCGGGCGCGTAGGTTCCCGGCATCTCGACGACGGAAAGGAGCACGCAGATGAAGAGGACGTGGGAACGAGCGGGGTTCGAGACGAGCGCCCTGGGCCTCGGGTGCTGGGCGATCGCGGGCAAGTGGACCGACCCGAGCGCGAGCTGGGAGTGGAACGGGACCAATGACGAGGAGTCGATCCGGGCGGTCCGCGCCGGCATCGACCACGGGATCACCCTCCTCGACACCGCCGACATCTACGGCGCCGGGCACAGCGAGCTCGTCGTGGGCAAGGCAATCCGCGGCATCCGCGACCGCGTGGTCCTGGCCACCAAGTTCGGCCACCGGTTCGACGAGGAGAAGCACCGGAACCTCGGCGTCACGGACGCCAGCCCGGCGTACGTCCGCAGCGCCGTGGAGGGGAGCCTCCGGCGCCTGGGAACGGACCGGATCGACGTCTACCAGCTCCACATCTGGGAGCACCCGCCGGAGAAGGCGGGCGAGGTGGTCGAGGTGCTCGAGGGGCTGGTGCGCGAGGGGAAGATCCGCACCTACGGCTGGTCCACCGACGTGAAGGCCGGGGTCGAGGCTTTCGCCCAGGGTGAACACTGCGGGGCCGCGCAGATCCTGGCCAACGTGTTCGAGTCGAACGACCGGCTCATCGCCTTCGGCGAGAGCAAGGGCCTCGCGCTCCTCTGCCGCAGCCCGCTCGCCATGGGCCTCCTCAGCGGCAAGTACACGAAGGAGGCGCCGCGGCTCCCGCAGGGAGACGTGCGGACCAGCAACTGGGAGTGGCTCTCCTGGTTCAAGGACGGACGGGCGAACCCGAACTACGCCGCCCGCCTCGAGGCCGCGCGCGAGATCCTGACGAGCGGCGGCCGGAGCCTGGTGCAGGGCGCGCTGGCGTGGCTCTGGGCGAAGAGCCCGAACCTCGTCCCCATCCCCGGCTTCAAGACCGAGGCGCAGGCGGTGGAGAACGCGAAGGCGATGGAGAAGGGGCCGCTCACCCGGGAGCAGATGAAGCAGGTCGCGGAGCTGGTGGCGTACGAGGATCGCGCGCAGTAGCGGCGCTATCGCCCCGGCTGCAGGGCCGTCGCCAGGCTCGGGTGGAGCTCGCACTCGCGGACGTCGAGCCAGGCCTCCCGGCCATCGGCGAGGATCCAGAACATGCCCTTGCCGCCGCCCCATGTCCTCCCGGGGCCGCACTCGTCCCAGCCCCAGCTCAGATGGACCTGGAAGTTCACTCGCCCGTTCCGGAACTGGTGCGTGGGAATGATCCAGTAGGCGCCGAAGTCGTCGATCCCGTCGGGGGCGACCGTAGGTGGATGGGTGTTGACGTCCACGGCGCTGGGCAGCGTCCGGCGAAGCTCCTCGCCTTCGTTGAACGTCACCCACGTATACAGGCCGACGGAGCCGTACCGCTTGTCGGGCCGGCGGTAGTGAAGGATGAAGGTGGACTCGGTCGGGGGAGGGCTGGGCTTGAGCTCTCGGGCCGACCGCCGGGTCCGCTTCGAAGGCGCAGGCGACGCAGGTGGCGCGGTCCCGTGCTCCTCCGGCCGAGGGCGCACGTCCGGCTGGGCGACGGGCTCGGCGGGCGGCACGGTAGAGACCAGCTCCTTCATTGCGGAGGGCAGCGCGGCCATGATGACGCTCTGTGTCCCGCGCAGGAACCGGCGATGGACGACTGCCAGCACGCGGAGCGGCCGGACTGCCAGGGCCCGGAGACGGAGCAGGAGCGCCTGGCCATCCCAGTCCACCTCCGCCACGATCAACCAATCTGCGCCCGCCGATCCCGCAGCCTCGCCGAGGCACAGATCGGTCCGGCACCTCAGCACCTTCTCCTGCTCCTCGGGCGTCAGCGACACCGCCATGTCCCGGTACGCGAAGGCAGCGATGCCCTGCCGACGGCCCTCGGCAGCGAGCGCGTCCGTCAGGAACTGCGCGCTCCGCGGGGAGATCGCCTCACCGGGGACGATCGGCATCACCACGGCGCGTGGTGCCGTCAGGGCGAGGGCGAGCGACAGCGCGATCACTGCGAGACTCTAGCACCGCTCGCGACCCAGCCCCCGCGCACCATCCCGCGATCCGAGCATCGGGCACATCAGCGTGGGCTCTGCGGGGCTCGTCGATACCCGTCCGGCATTCGTCGGGAACCGCGGGCGTCCCGCTCCGCCCTCGCCTAGTCTGCCCGCATGGAACGCGACCACCGACACCACCATCGTCACGGCTCCCACCACCACCACGGCTGCGGCGGGGCCACCGTGGGGCTGGTGGTGATCGCCTGGGGCACCCTCCTCCTCCTCCGCGGGCTCGGCCTCGTCTCCCCGGAGCTGCGGGCGCTCGACTTCTGGCCCCTCATCCTCGTGGGGTTCGGCCTCTCCGCCGCGTTCGGCGGGCGGAGGCTGGGCTCGCGGCTGTTGGGGCTCGTGGCCGCGGCCTTCGGCGTGGCGCTGCTGGGCGAGAAGCTCGGCTGGGTCACGGCCGGTGTGGCCCAGCTCTGGCCGGTGCTCATCGTCGTGGCGGGCATCGCGCTCGTCTGGAACGGCCTCACGCGCCGTCGCCGCCCGGCCATCATGTCGGCAGGCGAGGAGGTCTCGGCGGACGAGATCCGGCGAACGGTCACCATGGGCGAGCTCTCGCTCGCCGTGGACTCTCAGCAGTTCAAGGGTGGGAGCGTCGGTGCGACCATGGGCGAGATCAGGCTCGACCTCCGGCGGGCGGCCATCCCCGGCGACGAGGTCGTGCTCGACCTCAAGCTGCTCATGAGCAGCGTCGAGCTGTACGTGCCGAGCAGCTGGCGGGTGGTGAACGACCTCTCGCCGATGATGGCGGAGGTCGAGGACAGGACCGAGCCCCGGCCCGACGGCGCCGGCGTGCAGAAGCGCCTCGTCCTCCGCGGAACCGCCACCATGGCGGCGGTGACCGTCCGGAACTGAGCGTGGGAGCGTGCACCCGATCCTGACCGACCGCCGCGCCCTCGGCGCCTACTTCGCGACCTGGCTGGCGCTGGCCTACGTCCCGGCCTCCATCCTCGCGTCGCCGGCGGAGGGCCGGTTCCTGCCCGCGTTCCTGGCGGCCGCGTCGCCGACCCTGCTGCTCGGGGGGGCGACGCTGCCGCTCTACTACCTCTGCCGCGCCCTCCCGCTCCGGCCGGCGAGCCTGGGCCGCGTCCTCGGCGTGCATCTGGTACTGGCGCTCGGCTGGAGCTTCGCCTGGTGGCTGCTGCTGGGCCTCTCCTCGCTGCTCCTGGACGCGGCGGGCGGCCACTCCGGTCCCGGCTCGCTCGCGGCTGCGCTCGAAGGCCGGATGGGCGCGCTGATCGCCGTGGGCGCCCTCCTCGAGCTCTCCGCGGTCGCCTTCCACTACCTCGTCGCGAGTACGCGGCAGGCGCGGGCCTCGGAGCGGCGCGCGGCGGCGGCGGCGCTCCAGGCGCGCGAGGCGCAGCTCGCGCTCCTCAAGGCGCAGGTCCACCCGCACTTCCTGTTCAACAGCCTCAACGCGATCAGCGCGCTCACCGTCCAGGAGCCGAAGCTCGCCCGCAGGCTCTGCGTCCTTCTCGCCGAGCTGCTGCGCAGCAGCCTGGCGATGGGCGAGCGGGGAATGGTCCGGCTGGCCGAGGAGCTCCGGCTCGCGCGCACCTACCTCGAGATCGAGAAGGTCCGCCTCGGCGAGCGGCTCACCGTGGCCATCGAGGTGGTCCCGCCCGCGGAGGACGCGGAGGTGCCGGCGCTCCTCCTCCAGCCCCTCGTCGAGAACGCGATCACCCACGGCATCGCCACCTGCGCGGCGGGCGGTACGGTCACCGTGGCGGCGCGCACCACGCCGGCGATGCTCGAGATCACCGTCTCGAACCCCTTCGACCCGGACGCCCCGCCCCGGCGGGAGGGCGGCACGGGCGGCGTGGGCCTCGCCAACGTCGCCCGCCGCCTCGCCGCGTGCTACCGAGGGGCGAACCTCTCGACCCGGCGCGACGTCGACCGCTTCACCTCGACGATCGTCCTGCCGGCCGTCCTCGTGCAGGAGACTCCCGATGGAGCCCGCGCCGCCGGTCCGCCGCAAGGTCCTCATCGTCGATGACGAGGCGCCCGCGCGCGCCCTGCTGCGGGAGCTCGTCGCCGCGCACCCGGAGCTCGAGCTCGTGGGCGAGGCGGAGCACGGCCTCCAGGCGGTCGAGCTCGCGCGCACGCAGGAGCCGGATCTCGTCTTCCTCGACGTCCGGATGCCGAAGCTCGACGGGTTCGAGGTGCTCGAGCTCCTCGACCCGAGGATCGCCGTCGTCTTCACCACCGCCCACGACCGGTACGCGCTGCGGGCCTTCGAGGTGAACGCGGTCGACTACCTCCTGAAGCCGTTCGGCGAGGACCGGTTCGAGGAGGCGCTGCGGCGGTCCGAGCGGCGCCTGGGCGGCCGTCCGGCCCCCGCCGCGCTCGCGGCGGCGGCGCGCCCCGAGGG
>JAEZXM010000414.1 GCA_023419875.1 Pseudomonadota bacterium
CCTTCGCGCCGTCGGTGACGTAGTCGGTCGCGCCGCTCACCGCGACCACGGCCCCGAGGCGCGCCGCCAGCTCCTTCGCGCGCGGGAGGGCCTCGCCCGACCCCGCCGTCGAATCGACACCCTTGCCGCCCGCGGCGGCGCCGGCGACGGCGAGGATCTCCGAGGCGTTCCCGCGGAGGATCGCCGGGCGGTGCTGGAGAAGCTCCGCGACGATGCCGGTCCGCCAGGGCAGGGCGCCCGCACCGACGGGGTCGAGCACCCAGGGCTTCCCGGCGCGGCCTGCGGAGGCGGCGGCGAGCAACATCGCCTGGGCGTCGGGCGCCGTGATGGTGCCGACGTTCACGAGCAGCGCGTGCGCGATGGCGGCGAAGCCCGGCGCCTCCTCCGGCGCGATCACCATGGCGGGCGAGGCGCCGACCGCGAGCAGCGCGTTCGCGGTGAAGTTGTCGGCGACGAGGTTGGTGATGCAGTGGGTGAGGGGAGCGGCGCGGCGCAGCGCGGCGAGGTCCGCGCCCACCTCGGGGTGGGGCCAGGTCCTTTCGATCGTCATATGGGGATATTCCTACTACGGGTCGCTCAGACCCGCCGCATCCTCTGACGGAGCTCGAGCACGATTTCGCCCTCGCGGAACACCCGGACCGCGCCCGTGGTCTGCGAAACGGTGATGGCGATCGCCTTCGACTCTGCGCTGATCGACGCAGCGGCGCTGTGGCGTGCGCCGAGGCCCATCGGCAGCTTCACCTCGCGCGAGCTGGAGAGGAGGTAGCGTCCGGCGGCGAGCACCACGCCGTCCTCGCGGATGATGAAGGCGCCGTCGAGGGCGGAGAAGGTCTTCACCGCCTCGCGGATGGGCGGGTCGAGCGCGTTCCGCTCGGCCTCGCTGATGCCCTGGAACGGGTTCAGGATGAGCTGGCGGCTCTTCTCCATCACCGCCGTGGAGTCGCCGATGACGATGATGGTGCCGACCGCGTGGCCCTCGTACCCCTCCGCGCCGATCTCCATCGCGGTGTGGATGAGGCTCTCGACGACCTGCGAGGAGAACTCGGGCGGGAGGCCGAGCGTGTCCACCCGGATCTTCTCCTCGGGGTCCTCGGAGCCGATCTCCACCTTGACCAGCGTGTCCATCACCTTGTCGTCGCCCGGGCCGGCGAGCGCCAGCACGGTGTCCCCGTCCTTGAGCAGCCCGGAGGACTGGGCGGCGACGACCGCCACCTTGATCTTCTCCACCCGCGTGTAGTCGTACGGCGGGATGATGACGGTGGTGTACTTCCTCGCCTTGAGCGAATTGGCCCTGCCCTCGTCGGTCACCGCGAAGACCAGCTTCCGCTTCGCCGGGCGCCCGCGGAGCTCGGTCTGGGTGAGCGGGTGGTCGGACACGTAGAGGAGGCGGTCCACGTCGGAGCGCGACATCAGCGCCAGCGCGACGCGGAGGAACTCCTTGTCGAACTTGCCCTCCGGCATGGGACGAGGATCGTGCCGGCGTGCCCCGGAGGCAAGGAAAGCGTGCCGCACACCGCCGCCCAGAGCGGCCCACCGCGGCACCTGCGGCGCCTTGACTTGTCCGGGCCCGCCGTTTAGGTTCACCGCCTTCTTTTTCGCCCCCCAGGGGTGAAAGGCGAGGGAGACCCTTGAACAAGAAGGATCTCAAGCGGTTCAAGACCATCCTGGAAGAGCAGAAGCGGCAGATCCTGGTGCAGGCCAAGAAGACGCTCACCGAGGAGGCCAGCTTCGATACCGACGACCTCCCCGACGAGATCGACCTCGCCTCGAGCGAGTACACACAGTCGATGATCTTCCGCCTCCGCGACCGGGAGAAGTTCCTCCTCGCCAAGATCGACAAGGCCCTCGCGCGCATCGAGACCGGGTCCTTCGGCATCTGCGAGAAGTGCGAGGAGGAGATCTCGGCGAAGCGCCTCGAGGCGCGCCCGGTCACCACCCTCTGCATCCGCTGCAAGGAAGAGCAGGAGCAGAAGGAGAAGAGCTTCGGGTAGCGGGGATCGCTCAGAGCTCGAGCTTCAAGAGCTGCGCCCCCACGAGCAGCTGATCGCCGGGGGCGATCGGCGTCCGGCCGGAGATCTTCCGGAACGTGCCGTTCGAGCTTCCCAGGTCGGTGAGCATGATCGCCGCGCCCTCGAGGTCCACCCGGGCGTGGCGCGCGGAGACGTACCGATCGGCGGGGAAGACCACGTCGCCCGCCTCGCGCCCGATCACGTTCTCGCCCTCGTGAAGCGGATGGATCTCGCCCACGCCCCCGCCCTCCAGGATCTGGGTCAGCCGGAGCCGGGCGCCGGGATCGGGAGGCCCCCAGGCACGCCCCTCGCCCCCGTCGGCGGGCCTGGGCAGCGGCTCGACGCGGAGGAGCTGCCGGCCGAGGCGGAACTCCTCCCCCACGCTCAGCGGCTGAGATCCCTTGATGCGCAGGAACGTGCCGTTCACGCTCCCCAGGTCCTCGACCGTGACGCGGTCGCCGGAGATCGTGAAGGTCGCGTGCCGGGGGGAGACGGTCGCGTCCTCGGCGAGCCGGATGTCGCCCTCGGTCCGCCCGCAGACGCAGGTGGGCCCGCGCAGCGGGAACGAGGGGCCGGGGGCGCCGTCGGTCCGGACGGAGCTGAGCCGGAGGCCGCGCACGGCGGGTCCGGCGACGGCTGCAGCCTTCCCCTCGTCGGGCGCGGGCGTCGCACCGAGCTCGGCCCCGCACTGCCCGCAGAAGCGGTAGCCGGGGAGCACCGCCGAGCCGCATCGCGGGCAGGTCGAGGGGCTTCCGGTCTTGAGCGTGCCCCGGGCGAGCGGCCGGCCGCAGTCGAGGCACGCGGAGAGGCTGGGATCGTTCTCGCGCCCGCAGATGTCGCACTTGACCGGTTTCGCCATCGGTCTCATTTCGCCACGAGGGGTCCGGCCGGTCAACGCGACTCCCGGGGTCGTGGGACGCCGGCCCGCAGGGGCGCTATCATCCGGCCCCATGTCCCGGCGCTCGCGCTGGCCGTTCTGGGTTTTCGTGGGGGCGATGGTCGTGGCGCTCGTGGGCGGCGGCTCGATCGTGCTCCTCGTGAAGCGGACCCCGGATCGGCGGAACTTCGCTGCGGTCCGCGAGGCGCCAATGACGACGCCCGCGCCCCCGCAGCCGGAGCCACGGGAGGAGCCGCAGAAGCCGGCCGTGCCGCCGCCTCGGCCGTCGACGGCGGAAGCTCGCGATCCCGCGAAGGCGGCGGCGCTGTTCGAACGGGCGGAGAGGCGGCGGGCGGAGCAGGACGTGGACGCGGCCATCCCGCTCTACCTCGCCGCGCTCGCCGCGGACCCGAGCCTCGCCGAGGCGCACAAGAAGCTGGGGCTCTGCTACCAGCTCAAGGGCGACAAGCAGAACGCCGCCGCCCGCTACCGCCGGTATCTCGCGACCGACCCGCCGGATGCGGATCGGGTGCGGATCGTGCTGCGGACGCTGGAGTGACCCCGGGCGAGGGTCGCGTTCACTCCACCACCTGCACGCGCAGCACCTCGCGGCCCATCCGGACCACGTCGGCGTCGCGCAGCTCGCGCTCGCCGCGCGCGGGGATGCGCGCGAAGGTTCCGTTCGACGAGCCGAGATCGCGGAGCCGGGCCTGGCCCGAGCCGTCCACCAGGATCTCCGCGTGCGCCTGGGAGAGGTAGGGATCGTCGCCGAGGTTCACCGCGCAGCCGGCGCGCCCGATGGTGATCGACGGGCCGGGCCGGACGAACACCCGCCCGGTGACGCCGCCCTCGAGCAGCTCCTCCAGGACCACCGCGGCCGCCGTCGGTCGCGGCGCGCCGAGCCGGCGGGTGC
>JAEZXM010000421.1 GCA_023419875.1 Pseudomonadota bacterium
GGTCGGAACGCTGGTGCTGGTCTGGGCCGAGCCGCCGGCACCGCGCGCGCTGCGCCGCCGCTGGGCTCGGGTCGAGGCGCTGGCGTTGCTCGCGGCCTGCGCGGCCGCTGCCTGGCTGGTGTTCTTCGCTCCCGAGGGTGGAGCCAAGGCTGCTCGCATCCTGGTCCTTCCGCCCCTCGTCTGGATCACCATGCGCAGCGGCCTCCGGGGGGCCACCTCTGCCGGCGCCGTCTTCGTCGTCGCCGCCCTGGCGGACACGGTGGGGGGGCGGGGCGCGTTCGCCGCCGCCACGGCCGCGCAGGTGGTGGAGGCTCAGGTCTTCTGCTTCGTGGTCATCCTCACCAACCTCTTCCTGGCGAGCGTGGTGGAGGGGCGGGAGCGCACGGCCGCCGCGCTGCGCTCGAGCGAGGAGAAGTACCGGCTCCTCGTGGAGAACCAGACCGATCTGGTGGTGAAGATCGACGCGGCCGGCCAGTTCCTGTTCGTGAGCCCCAGCTACTGCCGCACGTTCGGCAAGACCGAGGTGGAGCTGCTGGGCAAGAGCTTCATGCCCCTCGTGCACGAGGAGGACCGGAAGGCCACCCAGCGGGCGATGGAGGCGCTCTTCCGTCCACCCTACTCGACGTACGTGGAGCAGCGGGCGCTCACGGCGAACGGATGGCGCTGGCTGGCATGGGCCGACACGGCCATCGTCGACGAGCACGGGACGGTCACGGCCATCGTCGGCGTGGGCCGCGACGTGACCGAGCGGCGACAGATCGAGGATCGGCTGCGCCACTCGGAGAAGCTGGAGGCCATCGGGCGGCTGGCCGGCGGGGTGGCCCACGACTTCAACAACCAGCTCACCGCGATCCTCGGCAGCACCGAATACCTCGCAGACCACGATCTCTCCGGCGACGTCCGCGAGACCGTCGACGCCATCCGCGAGGCGGCCCTGCGGTCCGCCGGGCTCACCCGCCAGCTCCTGGCCTTCGCCCGGAAGCAGCCGACCCGGGCCACCCGGGTGGACATGAACCACCTGATCGAGGACGTGGTGGCGCTGCTCGGGCGCAGCATCGACAAGCGCATCTCCCTGGTGACCCGCCACGAGGGCACGCCGGCCTTGGTCAGCGGCGACGCCGATCGCCTCCACGCCGCTGTGCTCAACCTGGCGCTCAACGCTCGGGACGCGATGCCCGCGGGCGGGGCCCTCACCCTCTCCACACGGCGCGTCGAGCTGGAGGCGGAGCGGTCGGCGGAGCTCGGCCTGGCGCCGGGGCCATACCTCGAGGTGGTGGTGGCGGACACCGGCGTGGGCCTCACCGACGAGGCCCAAAGTCACCTGTTCGAGCCCTTCTTCACCACGAAGGCGGCGGGGAAAGGCTCGGGGCTGGGCCTCGCCGAGGTGTACGGCACGGTCCAGGCGCACGCGGGCACCGTCACCGTGGCCAGCGCGGTGGGGAAGGGAACCACCGTCACCGTGCTGCTGCCGCGAGCGGCGCCCCCGGGCGCGGCCGCCCGACAACCCGCCCATGGCGCGCAGTCCGTCGCTCCAGGGAAACGACTGCGAGTGCTGGTGGTGGACGACGAGCCCAGCGTGCGGCGCTCGCTCTCGCTGCTGCTGCGGACGAGCAACTGTCAGGTGCTGGAGTGCGAGGGCACACGCGCCGGGGTGCAGGCCCTGGTGGCCTCACCGCCGGCGATCGACCTCGCGATCGTGGACATGATGATGCCGGAGCTGACCGGCCGCGAGGTGGTGGCCGCGCTCCGCGCGGCGCACCCGGGGCTACCGGTGATCGTGTCCACCGGCCTCAACACCGGGGACGAGCTGGAGTCCTTGATCGCCGAGCCCGCCGTGTACGTGCTGCAGAAGCCGTACACGCACGAGCAGCTCCGGCGGTCGCTGGCCGCCGCTTGCCAACCGTAACGGGGCGTGCCGCCCCTCTCCGCACGTCGGCGTGCCGTTCACGAATCACGATCGCTCGTCTTCGCTGCAGTCCGCGCCGTTCCTTTCGCAGTCCCCGAACGCGCAGCGGCAGGAGTAGGTCTCGGCGCCCTGGCGCGTGGTCCAGCCGTGCTTCGTGCAGTCGCGATGCTCGCACCGGGTCTCCGCGTCGCGGCCGCCGGGGATCTTCGCCGTCCAGCCGTCGCGCAGGCAGTTTCCGAACAGGCACCGCACCTCGACGGTGGTGCCGTCGGGGAGCTTCGTCGTCCAGCCGCTCTCGAAACACTTCCCGAAGAGGCACCGGGTGATGCTCTCCTTGCCGCCTGCGAGGCGGGTGTTCCAGCCGGAGCGCTTGCAGTCCTGGAACGCGCACCGCGAGGCCAGCGCCCCCGCGGGCGTGCTCGCATCCCACCCGTTCTTCATGCAGTCCGAGAACGCGCACCGGCCGGCCATGGGCGTCGCGGCGAAGTACGCGCCCGCCCGGGAGCCTTCGATGCGCTCGAGCCGCTCCGTCTCCTCGTTCACGATCCGGCCGTGCACCTCGATCGCCTCCTCGGGCGGCTCGGCCTTCTTCTCGTGGGCGCAGCCGGCGGCGGGTGCGAGGACGAGGAGCGTGAGGAGGAACGCGCGGCGCATGGTGGCCTCCGTCAGGCGGTCTCGAGCACGGTGCCGGCGCTGCCCGGCTGGAGCACCGCCCGGAGGAGATCGCCCGGGGCGAGCTTCCCGAGGATGACCACCGATCGCGCACCGCCAGCGAGCACCGCGAACGACTCCTCGAGCTTGGGGATCATCCCGCCCGAGATCGTGCCCTCGGCGACGAGCCGCTCGAACTCGGCGCGGGTGATGCGCGGGATCCGGCTCGCGGGGTCCTTCACGTCGCGCAGGACGCCGGGCGTGGAGGTGACGAGCACCAGCGCGTCGGCCCGGAGCGCGCCGGCGAGCTGGCTCGCGACGGTGTCGCCGTTGATGTTGAGCGCCTGCCCCGTCCCGTCGCAGCCGAGGCAGGCGATCACCGGCACGTAGCGGCGCTCGAAGAGGTCGCCGAGGAGCGGGAGGTTGAAGCCGGTCACCTCGCCGACGAGCCCGAGATCGACGGGATCGGGCCCGGCGCCCTGCATCACCCGGGGCGGCATCCGGCGGCTCTGGACCATGTGGCCCGACGCACCGTGGAGCCCGACCGGCATCACCCCGCGGGCGAGCAGGCGCGCGCACAGATCCACGTTGAGCTGGCCGGCGACGACGTACTTCATCACCTCGAGCGTCTCGGGATCGGTGTAGCGGCGGCCGGCGATCTGACGGGTCTCGAGGCCGAGCCTCTTCTGGAGCGCGCTCGCCTGGGGACCACCCCCGTGGACGATCGCGACCCGATGAAAGCCGTCCACCAGCCCCCGGAGGTCCGCGGCGACGAGGTCGAGCTCGGGGGACTGGACGATCTCTCCGCCGAGCTTCAGGACGATGGTCTTGGTCATGGCGCCTGCCGGCCGTTATACCGGGACCGCCCGCGTGCCACCAGCGGCCCAGCGCCGGGGGAGCGCCCTCCCGGGAGGCTCGGCGGGCGGACGGAACGGCACTGGGAGTTCACGATGGCGGTCGGGACGCGGTTCTCGGAGACGATCTCCTGGCTCGCGGGCCAGCGCGGCGCTCAGGAGTCGTTCCTCGAGCGGCTCGTCGCGTCGAGCTCGGTCACCGGAAACCGACGCGGGGTGGAGGCGGTCGCGAACCTCGCGGCCGGCCAGCTCCGGGCGCTCGCCCTCGACGTGGAGATCCGGACCTCTCCGCGGTTCGGGCCGCACCTGCTCTTCTCCGGGAAGGCGCCGGGCGCGCCGGTCTACCTCGTCGGCCACCTCGACACCGCCCACCCGCCGGGCCAGGGGCACGCCGGCTGGCGCCGCGAGGGCGACCGGGGGATCGGACCGGGCGCCTACGACATGAAGGGCGGCATCGCGATCATGCTCTTCGGGCTCGCCGCGGCGAAGCGCGCCCAGCTCCTCGACCGCGTGCCGCTCCGGGGCATGCTCCTCGCGGACGAGGAGGCGGGCGCGCCGGAGTCGCAGGCCATCCTCCGGACGCACGCCGCCGGCGCCGCGGCGGGCCTATCGTTCGAGCCGGGCCGGCCCGGGGACCTCGTCGTCACGACGCGCACCGGAGGCGGGTCGGTGGATGTCGTCGCCCGCACCGCCGCGGCGGGCGGCGACCCGGAGAAGGGGCCGAGCGCGATCTGGTCGCTCGCACGGTTCGTCGATCGGGCGCAGGCGCTCGCCGACGCCGACCGCGGGCTCTCCGTCAACGTGGGGGTCGTCTCGGGCGGCACGATCCGGAGCACGGTCGCGGCGGAGGCCCGCTGCGAGCTCGATCTCCGCTTCGCCCGGGCCGAGGACGGGCAGGCACTCCAGGAGGCGCTCCGCGGCGCCGCTGCCGAGGCGGCGGTGCCCGGGACCTCGCTCGAGCTCCTCCCGGTCTCCTGGCGCGAGCCGCTCGCACGGACCCCCGCCTCTTCGGCGCTCGCCAAGGTATACGGAGAGTGTCAGCGCGAGAGCGGACTGGGCATGGGAGAGGCGCCGCTCCTTGGCGGCGCGTCACCGGCCTGCACCCTGGGGGCGCTCGGGATCCCAGTGATCGACGGCCTGGGCGCCCGCGGCCGCGCACGGGACGGCGCACGCGAAGAGGTCGTGGATCTGGGCTCGCTCGTCCCGAAGGCGACGGCGCTGCTCCGGTTCCTGGCGCACCGGGCGGGCGCCTGACGAACCCTCGGGGTCGATGCGCGGGGCTCGCGAAGGCCGCAAGGTCTCCCCAGATCGCCACCGGAGGACTCCGGATGCGCACCTTCGTCCGCACCGCCCTCGCCGCCCTGACCGTCCTCATCGCCCATCCCGTTCACGCCCAGTTCGAAGGGCGACTCGAGTACGAGGTGAAGCAGGCGCCCGACGGGACGGAGGAGGGCGAGAACATGGGGACCGCGGTGGTCTGGCTGTCCCAGGCGGGCGCCCGGACGGAGATGGCGATCCCTCCACAGGAAGACCTGCCGGAGGGCGGCCGGTTCGCGACGCTCTGGAAGCGCTCGGAGCCGGGCCGGGTCTACCTGATCAACGACGCCCGGAGGTCCTACGCCGCCATGGACGTGGACGAGGAGCAACCCGAGGCCGACGAGAAGTACCGGATCACGCGCCTCGGACGCGGCAAGGTCGCCGGGTACGCGTGCGAGCGGGTGCGCGTCACGCAAGGCGACGACTCCGGCGACGAGATCTGCATCTCGAGGGCGCTCGGGAAGATCCCTGTCCACCTGGTGATGGATCGGCGCGGTCTCTCGCTCTGGAACGAGCTGCGGAAGGCGGGCCTCGACGGCGTTCCGGTCTCCTGGAGATCCGAGGACGACGACGGGTTCTCGATGGTGCTCACCTCGGCGCGGAAGCACGTGGTGCCCCGAAAGCTTCTCGAGGTCCCTGCGGGCTACTCGAGGACGAGCATGATGGGCGCGTTCGCCTCGCCGGAGCAGGCGAAGAAGATGGAGGAGGAGCTGGGGAAGCTCCGGGAGCAGATGAAGGACATGACGCCCGAGCAGCGCGCGCAGATCGAGAAGCTCCTCGAGGCGTACGAGAAGTAGACTCCTGGGGCGTGGCCGGCGCCCTTTCGTTCTCCACCTTCGGCGCCGCGCACCTCGAGATCCTCGCGGCGGTGCCGGCGGCGGCGCTCCTC
>JAEZXM010000445.1 GCA_023419875.1 Pseudomonadota bacterium
AGACGCCCTCGGCCGCGGGCGCGAGGTGGCGGAGCGCGCGCCGGGCGACGATGCGCGGCCGCCGCAGGTGCGGGTTCGCCCGGGCCGCCGCGGCGAGGACCTCGTCGTCCAGGAAGAGCCCGACCGCGAGGCCGTCGCCCTCCTCGAGGACGAGCAGCTCCTCGGGCGCGAAGGGCACACGCCCCGCGGCCGCCGCGGCCTCGCGCCCCAGCAGGAACTCCCCCACCGGCGGTGCGGAGACGCCGTAGATGGCCTCGAGCTCCTCCTGGAGGTAGCGGAGCGTCGGGGCGGCGGGGCCGTCGACCTTCACTGCTTCAGGCCTCGCGGCTTCCCCGGCCCCGAGAACAGCGCCACGCCGCGCGCGCGCAGGAGATCCGCCACGCGCGCGGATCGCGTGGTGAGGAACCGCTCGTAGAGGCGGAGAAGCCCCCGGTTCGACCGGAGGTTCGAGAGCTCGGCGATCTCCGCGAAGACGTCCACGAAGTCGCCGAACCGCTCCGCCAGCTCGCCGAAGAGATCGTCCCGCCCGCCGTCCCCCGCGAGCGCGCCGTACGCGCGCTCGCCCATCGAGATGTAGTAGTCCACCCCGGCGACGGAGCGGGCGAGGGAGTCGCCGAAGAACCCGGAGACGTAGAGGGCCGTGTCGCCCAGGCGGCGGAGCTCACGGTGCCGCTCGGCGCGGTCCTTCTGGAGCGCGTTCAGGAGGATCATCGCGAGCGGCTGGGCCCGGACGGTCCCGTCGGGCTGCTCCACGTACAGCTTCTCGCGCTCGAGGAAGCTCGCGAGGAGGTCTACCAGGTAGAACTCGGTGACCTCCTGCACCCGGAGCTTCCGGTGGGCGAGCGTCTCGCCTATCGCCTCCCGGAACCACTCCCGCGCGCTCTTGCCGACGAGGATCCGTTCCGCCACAGGCCCTCCGGGAGAAAACGTAACGCCCGCGCTCGCCAGGCCGCAACCCTGCGGGATAAGTCGACTTTTTCCCACATTGCCCCCTCGCCGGCACTTCTCCCGGTCGACTGCCAGCCCGGGCCCAGCACTCCGAGAGGGTGACTGCCAGACGACCCAAGAAAAGCTCGTCCTTTTCGCAGCTTGCGTCGTGGCCGCGGTTGCTTGACAGCCGGGGGTCGGTGGTTAGGATACGCGCGCCTTTGGCAGTCGAGCATTTCGACTGCCAGGCATCCGACCTTTGACGAGCAGGGGGTCGGCCACTCGGCCGAGGCCCCCGGGAACGAAAGGCAGGGAGAACACATGGCCACCAAGATTCGCCCCCTCCAGGACCGCATCATCGTGAAGCGCGTGCAGGAGGAGGAGAAGACGAAGGGCGGCATCATCATCCCGGACACCGCCAAGGAGAAGCCGATCGAGGGCAAGGTGATCGCCGTCGGCAACGGCAAGGTCCAGGAGGACGGCAAGGTCCGGCCGCTCGACGTGAAGGCCGGCGACCGCGTGCTCTTCTCCAAGTACGCCGGCACCGAGATCAAGATCGAGGGCGAGGAGCACCTGATCATGCGCGAGGACGACATCCTCGGCGTGATCGAAGGCTAGCGCACCTGCTTCACCCATAGAGAACGGAGCAACCCGAAATGGCTGCCAAGGAAATCCTGTTCGACCAGAAGGCCCGCGACTCGATCCTCAAGGGCGTGAACGCCCTCGCCGACGCGGTCAAGGTCACCCTCGGGCCCAAGGGCCGGAACGTGGTGATCGAGAAGAGCTTCGGCTCCCCGACGATCACCAAGGACGGCGTGACCGTCGCCAAGGAGATCGAGCTCGAGAACAAGTTCGAGAACATGGGCGCGCAGATGGTGAAGGAGGTCGCCTCGAAGACCTCCGACGTCGCCGGCGACGGCACCACCACCGCCACCGTGCTCGCCCAGGCGATCTACCGCGAGGGCTCCCGCCTCGTGGCCGCCGGGCACAATCCGATGGACATCAAGCGCGGCATCGACAAGGCGGTCGAGGCCGTGGTGGGCGACCTGAAGAAGCTCTCCAAGAGCACCAACGACCGGAAGGAGATCGCCCAGGTCGGCACCATCTCCGCGAACGGCGACGACACGATCGGCAACATCATCGCCCAGGCGATGGAGAAGGTCGGCAAGGAGGGCGTCATCACGGTCGAGGAGGCCAAGGGCCGCGAGACCACCCTCGAGGTGGTCGAGGGCATGCAGTTCGACCGCGGCTACCTCTCGCCCTACTTCGTGACCGACGCGGAGCGGATGGAGGCGGTCCTCGACGACGCGTACATCCTCATCCACGAGAACAAGATCTCCAACATGAAGGACCTGCTCCCGCTGCTGGAGCAGATCGCCCGCTCGGGCAAGCCGCTCCTCATCGTCGCCGAGGAGGTCGAGGGCGAGGCGCTCGCCACGCTCGTCGTGAACAAGCTCCGCGGCACGCTGCACGTCTGCGGCGTCAAGGCCCCGGGCTTCGGCGACCGCCGCAAGGCCATGCTCGAGGACATCGCCATCCTCACCGGCGGCCGGATGATCGCCGAGGAGCTCGGCATCAAGCTCGAGCAGGTGACCCTGAAGGACCTCGGCCGCGCCAAGCGGATCACGGTGGACAAGGACAACACCACCATCGTCGACGGCGCCGGCGGCAAGGCCGACATCGAGGCCCGCGTGAAGACAATCCGGGCGCAGATCGAGGAGACCACCAGCGACTACGACCGCGAGAAGCTCCAGGAGCGGCTCGCCAAGCTCGTCGGCGGCGTGGCGGTGATCAACGTCGGCGCGGCCACCGAGGTGGAAATGAAGGAGCGCAAGCTGCGCATCGAGGACGCGCTCAACGCAACGCGCGCCGCGGTTGAAGAGGGCGTCGTGCCCGGCGGCGGCACCGCGCTGATCTCGGCCAGCAAGGCGGTCGAGGCGCTCATCAAGGAGACGAGCGGCGACGTGCGCACCGGCATTCGGATCGTGCTGCGCGCGCTCGAGGAACCGGTCCGCCAGATCGCGACC
>JAEZXM010000601.1 GCA_023419875.1 Pseudomonadota bacterium
CCGGCGGCTCCACCTGCGGGCGGAGCCGCGAGGGAGGCAGGGCGAGGATGACGTCCAGCCCGAAGAGGAAGGCCGACAGCGCGGCGAACGAGAACCACAGCCCCCACAGGCCCGGATCGACGAGCGCGGGGACGAGCGCCAGCGGGAAGCCCGCGGCGGCCACGACGATCGCGCGCGGCGTCGGGTAGATCACCTGGGCGCCCTCACCTCATCCACCGCCTGCCGGACCGCCAGGTCCGCGGTCATCCCCTCGATCTCCGCGCCCGGCGAGAGGACCACGCGGTGGCGCAGCACCGGGAGCGCGAGGGCCTTCACGTCGTCGGGGATCACGAACTCCCGTCCGGACATGGCGGCGCGTGCGCGTGCGGCGGTGGCGAGCATGCTCGCGGCGCGCGGGGAGGCCCCGCAGAGCAGCGCCGGCCGGCCGCGCGTGGTGCGGACGAGGTCCACGACGTAGTCCACGATCGGCTCCTCGAGCCGGATGCCCTGCACGACCCGGCGCATCCGGAGGAGCTCCTCGCCCGAGACGACGCGCACGAGCCCGAAGGACTCGATGGGCGGGGAGGCGGTCCGGTGGCCGTGCACGCGCACCATCGCCCGCTCCTCGTCGCGCGCCGGGTATCCCACCGTCACCTTGAAGAGGAATCGATCGAGCTGCGCCTCGGGGAGCGGGTAGGTCCCCTCCTGCTCGATGGGGTTCTGCGTGGCGATCACCAGGAACGCGGGCGGGAGCGGATGCGTGACGCCGTCGATCGTGACCGCCCGCTCCTGCATCGCCTGGAGCAGCGCCGCCTGCGTCTTCGGCGGCGTGCGGTTGATCTCGTCGGCGAGGAGGACGTCGGTGAAGATCGGCCCGCGGGTGAGGTGGAACGCGTTCGTCCGGAAGTCGAAGAGGTTCGTGCCGAGCACGTCGCCCGGCATGAGATCGGGCGTGAACTGGACGCGGTTGAACCCGACGCCGAGTGCGGCCGCAAAGGCGCGGGCGAGCAGGGTCTTGGCCGTGCCGGGCACGCCCTCGACGAGCACGTGGCCGTCGGAGAGCAGGGCGATGAGGAGCAGGTCGAGCGCCTGGTCCTGCCCCACCACCGCCTTGTGCACCTCAGCCCGGACGGCCTCGAGCTTCGCGCGGATGACCTGCAGTTCCATGGGTCAGCTCCTCCCTCCAGCGTTGGATCCTCCGGGCGGCCCGGACCGCCTCGACCTCTGCGCCGCGCCGCCGGTCCGCGAGCGCCGCGACCTGCCGTTCGAGCGAGGCCAGCATCCCGGCCCGCCCGCGCGCCGCCTCCAGCCGCCGGAGCCAGGCGTCCGGCGTCTCCGGCCCGCCCGGCGGCGGGATGCGGGCCAGGACCTCCTCGCGCGTGGCGCGGAGGTAGGCGCGGGCCGCCTCGTGGGCGTGCCCGCCGGCGCGGAGCAGGTCGGCCACGTTCGCCACCAGGAAGTCCTTGCCCGCACGGAGGAGCGGGGCCTCCGCGAGGGGCCGCCCGAAGCGGACGAGCGCGGCCCAGGCCAACAGCGCCAGGGTGACCGCCGCCTGCAGGGTGGCGAGCACGAGCGGGAACCGGAGCAGCTCCTGCACCAGCGAGGCGTCGAGCTCCCATCCGTGCACGGTCTCGTCCACGACGAGCGTCCGTTCGCCGCCGAGCCGGTCGAGCACGGCGAGGGCCAGCTCCGCGTTCCGGCCGCGGCCGAGCCCGTGGGTGGCGAAGACGTCGGGGTCGGACACCACCATGAGGTGGCGGTCCTCGGTCACCAGCTCCCCCACCAGGATCCCGTCCTCGATCGCGAGGAGCGGCGTGAGCTCCTCGGAGCGGAGGAGCTGGAGGTCCTGGAGCTCGGGCCCGGGCAGCGATCCGGTCCAGGACTCGCCGCTCGCCTTGGTGCGGGCCGGGCGGAACACCGAGGCGTCGAGGTCCGCAACCGCGAGGACGCTCTCGATCTCGTCCGGAGGGAGGATGCCGGCGTACTCGAGCCAGCCCCTGGGCCGGAAGCTCGGGATGCCGTCGCGCTTGGGCAGGACGAGGAGGAGCCGCCGGGCGGCGCTCGCGATCTCGTCCAGGCGGCCCTCGCTCGCCTCGTCGCGCCCGAGGCGCGGCTCGAGCAGCGCGGTGGGGGCGCCGGCGGCCGCCTTCTCGGCGGTGCGGGACCGGGAGACGACGACCGCCCGGCCGTCGCGCCGCACCAGCTCCAGGAAGGCGTGGTGGCCGAGGGCGGAGCGGCTCCAGGAGTCGGGCGCGGCGGACGAGGGCGTGGACAGTGTGTCGCCATACACCGACAGGAACATCGTGGCGGCGATCGAGACGGCCACGAGGCCGGCGACCACGATCGCGCCGCGGCGGGTGAACGAGGCCGCGTTCACGCCGCCGCCTCCCCGCCCGACGCGGAGCAGGTCTCGAGGAACTCCTGGAACCGGCCGAAGCAGATCCGGTAGTCGGCCTCGCTCGCGGGGACGCCGCCGAACCGGGAGATCTCCACCGCCAGCACGAGGCCGCCGAGCGCCTCGCGGGCGCGGGCCGGCAGGCGCACGGTTTCCAGGATTTCACGAGACGTGAACGATGGCGGCAGCCGCGCCGCCCGCGACAGCGCCGCCAGCGTCTCGAGCAGGAGCGCGTGGATCGCCTCCGAGTAGCGGCCGGCCGCCGCGAGCCGCTCCGGCCGGGTCAGCTCCACCTGGAGGGGCGGCGTCTCGGCCTCGGCCGGCGCGGTGACGTCGCGCTCCCGCCCGGCGGTGAGGAGCCGGACGACCCACGCCAGGGCGAGCAGCACGGCCACGACCCCCGCCGCCTGGAGGAGGAAGCGGAAGAGGTCGAACTCGCGGGTGCGGACCTCGACCGGATCGCGCGGCGGCCGCTGCTCGGGGAGCTTCTTCTGGTAGCCGTCGTCCTCCAGGACCCGGCGCGCATGCTCCCCCGTGGTCGCTTGCCCGCCCGGCGGAGGGCGCGGGAGATCCTTCTGGTACGACCGGTCCTCGAGGACATCGCGCGCCTGGTCGTCCGTCCCCGCGGGCGCCTGTCCGGCGAGCACGATCCAGGGTGGCGAAGCCGCCACCTTGCTCGGGACCCCGTGGGGGGCCGCAAGGATCGCCGCCAGCAGTGCCCCCCGCAATGGCGCCATCGACGAGGAGCGTACACGTGCCGCAGGCGTTCGGGAACCGCGGATGGCTCCGCTGGGGGCGTGCTACCATGCCCACATGACCTGGTGGATCTGGGTGCTGCTGGGACTGGGGCTGCTGGCATTCGAGGTCGCGACCCCGGGGGCCTTGTTCACGCTCTTCTTCGGCGTCGGCGCGCTGTGCGTGGCGGTGTTCTCCGCGCTCGGCATGGGCGCCGTCTATCAGTGGCTCTCCTTCGCGGTGATCTCCCTCGCGCTGGTCGGCCTCCTGCGCGGGCGGTTGCAGGAGAAGCTCCGGTCTCCGGACGCGGGCCCGATCGACTCGCTCATCGGCGCGGAGGTCGTGCTGCTCGCGGACCTGCCCGAGGGCGGGGAGACGAAGGCGGAGCTGCGGGGGTCGCCGTGGAACGCGCGGGCGGCCTCGGGGATCCCGCTCGGGAAGGGCCAGCGTTGCAAGGTGGAGCGCGTCGACGGCGTCGTGCTGTACGTGACCGCGATCTAGCGGAGGGGAGTCCTCACAATGGAAGGGTTCGACTGGAAGCTCATCGTCTCGATCGCGCTGGGGATCCTGGCGCTCATCATCGTGGTGAAGACGGCGGTGGTGGTCCCGCAGCAGAACGCCTTCGTGGTGGAGCGGCTGGGCCGCTTCCACGGCGTGCTCGACGCGGGGTTCCACTTCCTCCTGCCCGGGTTCGACGCCATCCGCTACAAGCACACGCTCAAGGAGCAGGCGGTCGACATCCCCGAGCAGATCTGCATCACCAAGGACAACGTCCAGGTGGCGGTGGACGGGATCCTCTACCTCAAGGTGCTCGACGCGGGCCGCGCCTCGTACGGCATCTCCGACTACTACTACGCCATCAGCCAGCTCGCGCAGACGGCGCTCCGCTCCGAGATCGGCAAGATCGACCTCGACCGGACCTTCGAGGAGCGGTCGCACATCAACGGCATGGTCGTCGCCGAGCTCGACAAGGCCACCGGGCCCTGGGGCGTGAAGGTCCTGCGCTACGAGATCAAGAACATCACCCCGCCCAAGGACGTGCTCAACGCGATGGAGAAGCAGATGCGCGCCGAGCGCGAGAAGCGCGCGGTCGTGCTCACCTCCGAGGGCGAGCGCGACGCCGCCATCAACAACGCCGAGGGCAAGAAGCAGCAGGTGATCAAGGAGTCCGAGGCGTCCCGCCAGAAGCAGATCAACGAGGCCCAGGGCCAGGCGCAGGCGATCCTCGCCATCGCCGAGGCGACCGCCGAGGGTCTCCGCAAGGTGGCCGAGGCGATCGGCGGTCCCGGCGGCGTCGAGGCGGTCCAGCTCCGCGTGGCCGAGAAGTACGTCGAGCAGTTCGGTCACCTCGCCAAGGTGAACAACACGGTGATCCTGCCGGCGACGCTCTCCGACGTCGGCTCGATGATCGCCGCCGCCATGAACGTGCTCCGCTCGACCGATCCGGAGCAGGCGCGCAACACCGTGATCCCGCCGCCCCCGCCGAGGCCGCAGGGCCCGGGCGGCCCGCCGCGGCCGCAGGTGGGGAGGCCGTTCCCGTAGGGGGCGCCGTCACACGCCCCGCACCAGGCGTCGATACGTCGCCAGGTGCCGCAGGGCGTCGGCCTTCCGCCCGAGCTGCTCGAGCAGGCGCGCCAGGTTGTGGTGCGCATCGGGCAGCTCGGGGTTCGCCTCCACCGCGCGGGCGTAGGCGAACAGGGCCTCGTCGGCGAGGCCCTGATCCTCGAGCACGACCCCGAGATTGAACGCGGCGAGCGCTCGGTGGCGGTCGTCCACGAGTGCGGCGCGGTAGTGCACCTCCGCGTCGCGCAGGTCACCCGCCTCGTGGAGCAGGCGGCCGAGGTTCAGGTGGGCGCCGCCGTGGCCGGGATCGAGCTCGATCGCCTTGCGATAGGCCGCCTTCGCCTCGCCGGGCGCGCCGTCCTCGAGGTCGTACGCCCACTGGTACCAGCCGTCCGCGTCGAGCGGTCCGTTGCGCCGGCGCGCCGCCGCCTTGACGATCGGCGCCACGCGACGCGCCACGTCGGCCACGTCGAAGTCCATCACCACCTGCCCGGTCTCGGGCTGCCAGCGGGCGGCGCCGTCCCGCACGACGATCTCGTCTCCCTCGGCGGCCACCTGCACCGAGGCGAGCGATCGTCCTGCGGGGAGCTGGGTCCGGAGCCGGCGCAAAGCGCGCCGCACGCGCGCCGGCGGGAGCCGCGCCCGGAGGAGCTCCGCGGCCGCGCGGAGGAGCACCAGGTCCTGGAAGGTGAAGCGCAGCGCGTTCCGGGGGCCGCGCCGGGGCGCGACGAACCCGGCGCGCGCGTACCTACGAACCTCGGCCTCGGGCAACCCGAGGATCCGGGAGACTTCCTCGGTCCGGTAACCCCACATCGAAGCGCCGAGACTGGCACGAAACTCCGCGATGGCCAATCACGTTCCGAGTACGGCGACGGGGTGGGGGCACGTCGCGTGAAGATCGCCCTTCACTTCTTGCTCGAGGACCCCGCGCGCGGCCTCTTCTCCGCGTGGCTCGCGGCGGCCCGGAGCGGCGCCTTCCGGCGGGCCCGCTGGGGCCCCTCGGCGCGGGGCGCCTCCACCTCCTGCGCGCTCGCGCGGCCCTCGCCCGCCCGACTCGGGCCCTTGGCCGCCTGGAGGCTCGCCTTCAGGGCGTCCATGATGTCGATGACCTCGCCCTGCGGCGCCGGCGCGGCGCTCACCTGGATCTCCTCGCCCTGCACCTTCCGCTCGATCGCCTCGAGGGTCCGCTTCTGCACCGCGTCCTCGTAGCGCTCCGGGTGGAACTCCGACGACGCTCGCTGCTCGATGAGCTGGAGCGCGAGCTGCACCTCGGCGTCCTTCACGTCGGTGTCGTCGACCGGGACCTCGTCCACGGGTCGGACCTCGTCCGCGTAGTAGAGCTGCTGCATGACGAGCCGGCCCTTCGCCGGACGGATCAGCACCAGGTACTGCTTCCCGCGGGCGGCGTAGCGCGCCAGCGCGGCCTTCCCCGATCGCTCGAGCGCCTCGCCCAGCAGGCGGTACGCGCGGCCGCCGCCCTTGTCCGGGCCGAGGTGGTATGCGCGGTCGAAGTAGACCGGGTCCACCTCGGAGGCGGGCACGAACTCCTCGATGTCGATCGTCTGGGTGGCGATCTCCTCGAGCGCCTTCAGCTCCTCGGCGGTGAAGGTGACGTAGCGGTCCTTCGCGAACTCGAACCCCTTCACCATCTCGTCGCGCGGGACGATGTCGCCGTCCTTCGAGCAGATGTACTGCTGCTTGAGGCGCGCGCCGTCCTTCTCGTGGAGCAGGTTGAAGGAGATGTGCGCGGAGGGCTGCGTGGCCGCGTACAGGCGGACGGGGATCGAGACGAGCCCGAAGGAGATGGTGCCGGTGGCGATCGAGCGCGGAGCCATGGTCCGAGGGTTATATCCACGGAGGGAGCGCGCGGCAGGCGAACCCTCGTGTCCCGCCCATGTCCGACCGCCTCGAGCGATATCGACGGAAGCGCGATCCCCGGCGAACCCCGGAGCCGTTCGGTCCGGCGCCCGGCGGCGCGGCCGGGGACCCGGGGCGGGGCGGCTCGGAGGAGCTCCGCCTGTTCGTGGTGCAGAAGCACGCCGCCCGCCGCCTTCACTGGGATTTCCGGCTGGAGCTCGGCGGGACCCTGCGCAGCTGGGCAGTGCCCAAGGGGCCCTCGGCCGATCCTGCGGACAAGCGGATGGCGGTGGAGGTCGAGGATCACCCGATCGAGTACGCGGACTTCGAGGGGCTCATCCCCGCCGGCAACTACGGCGCCGGCGCGGTGATCGTCTGGGACCGCGGCGGCTGGCGGCCGGTGGGGGATCCGGTGCGCGGCCTCGAGGAGGGGAAGCTCGTCTTCGAGCTCCACGGCTCGAAGCTCCACGGTGAGTGGACCCTGGTCCGGACGCGCCGCGCGCAGGGTGGCAAGCAGGAGTGGCTCCTGCTCAAGCACCGCGGCGACGCGTGGACCGGACC
>JAEZXM010000529.1 GCA_023419875.1 Pseudomonadota bacterium
GGTTCGGGTTCTGCGGGACGGCGAGCAGGAGCGCGATCTCGGCGGCGGAGAGCGCGGTCGGGCGGTGGCCGAAGTAGGCGAGCGACGCGGCCTCCACGCCCTCCACGTTCCCGCCGAAGGGAAGGAACTGGAGGTACGCGGCGAGGATCTCCCGCTTCGACATCCGCAGCTCGAGCTGCACCGCCCGGAGCGCCTCGACGAGCTTGCTCCCGAGGTGGCGGGGACGCGGCTCGAGCACGCGCACGAGCTGCATGGTCAGGGTGGACGCCCCCGACACGCGCCGCCCGCGCGAGAGGTTAAAGAGGGCCGCGCGGGCGACCGCCAGCGGATCGACGCCCGGGTGCACGTGGAACCGCTTGTCCTCGAGCCGGAACAGCGCCGCCAGGTACTCCGGGTCGAGCTCCTCCGGCCGGACCTCGGGCCGGTACCGACCGTCGGGCGCGACGAAGACGTGCGCGACGCCGCCGTCGCGCCACTCGATCACCACGGAGGAGGGCGCACCCAGCCGCTCCGGGAGCGGCACGAGCCAGGCGAGCGCGAGTCCCACCGCGCCGAGTGCGCCGAGCGCGAGGGCGGCGGTGCGGAGCCTCCGCAGCCACCGCCTTCGTCGCTCGCCGGGCCGCGCCACGATCCGTCCTACAGCAGGTTGTCCTTCCACGGCCCGCCCACGCGGACGGTGCCGCCCTCGACGCGGGACCAGACGGACGGGTCGTACATCGCCGACGCCTCGGCGGGCGGGAGCGTGAACGTCCCGGCGGTCACGGCGCGGACGGCGTACACCACCTTCCGCGTCTCGCCCCTCGGGATCTTGCCGAACACGGCCAGCTCGTGGTCGCGCACGTCCATGTAGTCCGGGGTCCACTGATCGTCATCCTGGGCCCACTCCGGGCGCGTGCCGCGCCCGAGCCGCGGGTTCTCGATCTCGAACCCCGCCGGGATCCGGTCCACCAGGGCGACGTTCTGGACGTCCTCGCCGGTCTCGTTCTTCACCTCGAGCTCGACGAACACCAGCCCGGCGAGCGACGTCTCCTGGCTGGTCGGATCGACCGTCCCGCCGTCCAGGGTGCGCCAGGTGCGGGTGAGGCTGAGCCCCTTGCCGCCGTACTGGACCGTGGGCTCCTCCCGGACGCCCTCCGAGGAGACGAGCACGTAGAGCTTGCCGGATCCGCGCTCCTTCACCTCCAGCGAAAGGCCCTTGTACTCGCTGGCGCGGGCGAGGGCCCAGCTCCGGTCGCTGGCGTTGCCGCGCGGCGGCCGCGGCTCGATGGCCTTGCCGTCCGCGAGCAGCCTCCCCGCCTTGAACTTGCGGTCCACCGTGCCGATCCGCTTCCCGAGCCCGGTCACGCCCCAGACCAGCTCCTGGGTCGTGTACCAGTGGCTCGGCCGCTTCAACGCCTCGGCCACGCGCTGCGCGAGCGCCTCACCGCCCGGGTCCGCGCCGAAGAGGTCGGTGAACGTGGAGAGCATGAAGCCGCGGCGGCGCCGGTCGGAGTAGAACGACCAGTCGTTCTTCCGCTCGTCGGAGACGGGGCCCACGTCCGGATTCCGCAGCTCGGCCTCCCACCGCCGGTCGCCCGCGAGCCACAACGCCGCCTGGAGCATGTACCGCCGCTCCCGCGCCTGGCCGTCGCCCTTCGCGGGCGTACGCTCGACGAGCTGCTGCACGCGCGCCTTGTGCCCCTTGCCCGCGAGCGCGAGCACGTAGTGCAGGTACGCCTCCGCGTCGTGGCTGTGCCAGTACGGCTGCCGGAGCTCCCCGCGCTCGTACCGCGCCACCTCGTCCTCGATCCACTTCACGATCTCGTCGAGCCGGTCCTGCGGTACGGCGTAGCCCGCCTTCTGGGCGTCGATGAGGAAGTGCGTGGCGTAGGCCGTGCCCCAGCCGTACGGCTCCGGGGCGCCCGGCCAGTAGGAGAGCCCGCCCGCCCGCGTCTGCATCGCGAGCAGCCGGTTGACGCCGGCCATGACCATCTCCTCGAGCTTGCCGCCCTCGGCGTACGCCGGATCGACGCTGTCGAGGAGGTTCCCGACGAAGAGGAGAGGACGGGCGGAGGAGGTGGTCTGCTCGACGCAGCCGTACGGATAGCGGACGAGGAACTTCAGGTGGTCGAACGAGTCGGCGTACGGGTTCCCGGTGAGCCAGAAGGTGGACCGCTCGCTGGTGGGCACCCAGCCCTCGAGTGCCGGCCCGAGGTCCACCTTGTCGCCGGTCACCTCGATCCGCTGCACGATCCGCTCGCGCGGCCCGGCCGGCAGGAACGGCACGTCCAGCTCCTCGCGCGACTCGTGCGCCCCGGCGCGGGCCACGACCCGCAGCTTCGCTGCGCCCACCGAGGCGGTCGCCCGGATCTGGAAGACCAGGGTCGCCGAGGCCCCGTCGGCGAGCCTGGCCTGGCCTTCGCTCTTCCCCACGAAGACGAGCGGGGACGCGGGCAGTGGCGACGGCGCGAGGCCCGGCACCTTCAGCGGCTCCGCCGCGAGCGAGACCTTCGCCGTCTGCGGAGCGCCGGAGAGGTTGGTGAGGAACACCGGGATCTGGAGGACGTCGTCCTGCAGCAGGAACCGCGGGAGCGTGGTGGAGAGGACGATCGGATCCTTCACCGTGACGTTCGTCGAGGCCCGGCCCATCCGGACCGGTCCGGCGGTCACCGCCATCACGCGGAGCTGGCCGCGGTACTGCGGGACGTCGAGCTTCACCTCGGCCTTCCCGTCCGGCCCCACCGGCACCACGCCGGACCAGAGCGCCACCGGCTTCACCGGCTGGACCCGGCCGGCCGCGCTCCCGCCCTCGTCGCCGCCGGTCCCCTTGCTCGGGCCCTGGGGCTTCACGAGCAGCGTCCAGCCGACGGTCTCGAAGGTGTCCACGCCCAGCGCGCGCCGGGCGAAGATCGCCTCGAAGGGATCGGGGCTCTTCATCCGGGTGAGCTGGAGGATTCCCTCGTCCACCGCGGCCACCACCGCGAAGGTCGGGCCCTCGGGCTTGCCCACGTCGAGCTTCACCACGAGCGGGCTCGAAGACCGGATCTCCGCGGGCGCCTCGAGCTTCAGCGGCGCCGTGAACTCGGTCGGCTCGACCGTGGTCGAGGCGACGCCGAAGGCGCGCTCCGGGAGGAAGGCCTCCCGCGACTCGAGGTGCGGGTCCTTCACCACGAGCGCGCTCACGTAGACGTTCGGCGCGAACGCAGGCACCGAGAACCGCCAGGAGTGCTCGCCGGGCTCGACCTCCTTCCACTCATGGGCGATCACCCGGTCGGTCTCGAGGGTGAAGAGCGCCCGGCCCCGGAACGGGATCGTGAGCTTCGCGGCGGCCTTCTCCCCCACCTTCACCGTCTTCGGCAGCTCGATGGCGAGCGAGGTCGCCTTGAGCGGTTTCGGGGTCCGGTCGACGTTCCGCTCGCCGCCCCACCACCAGCCGGTGTTGTCCCCCTCGACTCCCAGCTCGGTGAGCGCCCGGCCGGCGGCGGCGCGCACCAGGTAGCCGACGGCCCAGCCGGTGGGGGTGACCTCGGCGACGAACTTCCCGCCCTCGACCTTCACGGTGCGTCTTCCCTCCGAGACCCTGCGCACCTGGGGCCGCCAGCTCTCGCCTCCTTCGTCCTCGTCCCACCACCAGCCGTATTCGGGCTCGAGCCGGACGAGCTCCACGGTGACCTCCCGCGCCGCCTTCGGCGCGAGGGCGCCGTTCCAGTCCACCACCACGCCGGAGACGGCGATGGGCTTGCCGATCTCGGCGCGCTTCGTGCCGCTCTGGAGGCCGACGTAGAACTTCTCCGGGTGGACGGCCGTGGAGGCCTCGCCGACGCTGGAGCGCCCGCTGCCCGCCTCGAACACGGCCGCCGCGGCCACGAGCCGTGCCGGACCGCCGTACGCCCCCTGGCTGGCGGGGCACTCGACCGTGCCCTTCCCGTCGGCGTCGAGGGTGCCCTGGACCGCGCCGAGCGCGGCCGGCTGGAGCGGCTTCGCGCCGGGATCCGGCCGCGGACCGTAGGCGAACTGCGCGTTCTCCTTCGCCGGCCGGAAGACCGACGGCGCGAGCGAGCAGGTCACCTCGAGGTTCGATCCCTCTGCCGAGCCGCCGAAGAGGTAGCGCGCCTCGACCGAGATCGGGACGGCGTCGCCCACCAGGACGGAGGGCCTGGCCGCGGAGGCCTTGACCTTCATCCGCTCGGGCACGAACTCCTCGACGTTGAAGGCGTGGACCCCGATCTGCCGATCACCCACGAGCGCCACCACCTGGTAGCGGCCCGTGTCGGCGTACGCGCCGAAGGGGAGGTCCACCGCGACGAGCCCGGCCTCGTTGGTCTTCACCACCAGGCGACGCGCGACCTTGGCGCGCGGGTCCTGGAGCTGCACCTCGACCGGCATGCCGGCCGGCGGCGCCTTGTTGTCCCGGCCGCGGACGATCGCCGCGAGGTGCGCGGACTCGCCGGGGCGGTAGACCCCGCGCTCGGTGAAGAGCGCCGCGCGGTAGGCGGACTCGGCCGCGTACGGCTCGCCGGCGACGTCGGAGTCCGAGGTGTCCGTCTGCAGATCGGCATAGCGGATGTAGGTGAGGTCGTCGCCCTTGCGCGCCAGGATGGCGAAGGGCTCCGCGTCGTCGGCGTCGTCCCGGGCCACCTGCACCACGCAGCCGTCGCTCGAGGTGGTGCAGCGGCCCAGCGGCTTGCCGCTCTTGCGCACCAGGGTGATCTCGACCCCGGAGAGGAGGTCGGTCGAGTCCATGTCGAGCGCCCAGACGCGGACCTCCTGCTTCCACTTCTCCTTCGCGTCCACGCTGCGCTTCGCGACCAGGTTCATCTGCGTGAGCAGGAGCCGCGCGCTCGTCTGGACGCCGCCGCCGGCGAGGGTGAGCTGGAGGATGCCCCTCGTGTCCGCCGGCAGGACGCTCGCCACGTCCACCCAGGTCGTGGCGGCGCGGTCCTGCGCGCCCTTCAGCGCGAGCGCCTTCCGGGCGACGACGTTGCTCGTCCGCTCGGTGGCCCGCTCGTTCCCCTCGTCGGAGAGCCAGAACACCAGGTTCTCGGGCGGGACGTGCCGGACCTCGAGCTGGGCGGCGTCCACGTTGGTGTGCGAGATCGGCAGGCTGCGCCAGGCGGAGCGCGGGAGGTAGCGGCCGCCCCCGGCGAAGGAGAGCGCGGGGCGCCGCGCGGGCACGGTGAAGCTCTTCGTGAACGTCTCCTGGACGACGCCGCCGGCCTCCGTGCGCGCGCCGGCGTCCACGGTGACCGTGAGCGGGCCGCGCGCCAGGTCGCCGAAGATGCGGAAGCCGCCCGCCCCGGCCGCGACGCTCACCGGGCCCTTGGGCGCGAGGTGGACGTAGCGGGCCGCGTCGTCGGCGACGAGCACGCACGCGCGGGAGATCTGCCTCGACTCGTGCTCCTCGGAGTCCCAGTAGTGCCGCTTCCCGCCCTTGTGCGCCTGGTCGTCGCAGACGACCTCGATGTACCAGCCGCTCGTGCCCTCCTTGAGCGAGGCCGAGAGGATCTCGACCGGCTCGCCGCCCGGGATGGCGACCGTCGCCTCGCCGGCCGGCGCCACGACGCCCTTCTGCGCCGCCGGCGCGCCCGCGCGGACGGCCACCTCGATGGTGGCGCCCTCGAGCCGGCCGGTGACGGCGCCGCGAACCACGTTGCGCCGCTCGGTCCCGGAGAGCTTCGGGGTCCCGATCTTCTTCCCGTTGACCTGCCAGGCGAGGAACGGCGCCACCGCCTCGGCCTTGACCGGGCCGGTGAAGACCACCTCCACCTCGGCCCGCCCCTTCTCGAGCTCGAGCTTGCCGAGGGCGAGGCGCACGAGCCCGAACTCGGGCGTCCGGAACTCGTGGGTCCAGGGCTTCGCGCCGGAGACGGGCCCGTCGCGCGTCTCGATCGCGTCCACCTGGAGCCGGTACGCCGTGTCGTAGAGGAGCGGCTCGGCTGGCTTCACGGAGAGCGTGGAGCAACGTTCCCAGCTCACGACCGGCTTCCCGCCCGGCGTGAGCGCTGCGACCGTCTTCCCGCTCGCGTTGCCGACGGCGTCCTCCGGGCAGGCATCGCGGCCGAGCTCGATCACGATCCGGTCGGGCAGCTCGCCGGGAAGGCCGGCCTCGCGGATCACCGGCGAGAGCGCCTGCGCCGTGAGCTTGGGGGCGGAGGCGGAGCCGCCCTCCGCCGAGAACGAGGCGTTCGCCTCGTCGGAGGTCGTCGCCTCCTTCTTCTTGCAGCCCGTGAGCCCGACGAGGACCGCGAGCGCCGCGAAGGCGCAGGTGCGCGAGCGAAGCCAGTTCATGTTCCCCTCCGGTGCGGTTCGAGCCGAACGGCCGGTCGAGTGTACCCCCGCCGTGTCGGCCGGGACACCGGACGCGTGTCTCGAGGGCCACGTGCGGCGGCGCGGGGTGCGGTTGCTCATTCCGGAGGCGCATGGTGCAAGGAAGCGGCCAGTGGGAGGCGTGTGCACATCGGACTTCGACCACGGGCTCACCCTGCGCACGCCCTCTCACGTCAGGCCCGTAGCCCCCGCGCCCGACCGCTCCGGCCCGCCGGCCCGCGCCAGGACGGCTTCCAGCAGCTCGACGTCGGTCGGCTTCGCCAGGTGGTAGTCGAAGCCTGCCTCCCGGGTTCGCTGCACGTCCTCGGCGAGCGCGTAGCCGGTCAGCGCGACGAGCATCGCGCCGAGGCCGGCCGCGCGGAGGCGCCTGGCGACCTCGAGGCCGTCCAGCCCGGGCATGCCCACGTCGCAGAGCACCACGTCCGGCTGAACCGCCAGCGCCAGGTCGATGCCGGCCTGTCCGTCCATCGCGACGTGGACATCGTGGCCCTCCAGCTCCAGAAGGTCGTGGAGGGTCTCGGCCGCGTCCTCGCTGTCGTCGATGATGCAGATGCGCAGGCGCGAGCGGGGGCGCTTCGTCGGCATCTCTTCCGGACGCCGCACGAGGTTCGGCAGCGACGGCAATGACACGATGAACTCGGCGCCCTTCCCCGGGCCCTCGCTCAACGCCTGCAGGTCGCCCCCGTGCAGCTCGACGATGCCCCTCGAGAGCGCCAGCCCGAGGCCGAGGCCGCCCCGGTCGCCCGGCTCCCGCTCGCCCTGGACGAACGGCTTGAAGATGCTCGCCAGCGCCTCTTTCGCGATGCCCTCGCCGTCGTCACGAACGCGGAGGCGTGCGCGACCCACCGCCCGTTCGAGCGTCACCGCGACGTGGCCGCCGCGGCTCGTGTACTTCGCGGCATTGTGGAGGAGGTTCTCCGTCACCTGCGCGAGCCGCGTGGGATCGGCGTCCACCCAGAGCGGTTCTCCCTCCTCGAGCTCGAGGTCGACTCCCTTGCTCGAGAACAGGCCGCGGTGGTCGTCGACGGTCCTGCGGACCACGTCGTTCAGGCTCACCGGCTCCTTCTGGAGGAGCACCTTCCCCTGCGCGATGCGAGACACGTCCAGAAGGTCGTCGACCAACCGGGACAGGTGCGCCACCTGGCGCTCGATGACCGTCCTCGCCCGCACCATCTCCTCGCCCTCCGGGTGTGCCCGGTGCTGGACTGCCACCGCGTTGCGGATGGGCGCGAGAGGGTTTCGCAGCTCGTGAGAGAGCATGGCCAGGAACCGGTCCTTGCGGCGGTCCTGGTCCTGGAGCAGGTCGGCGCGCCGTTGCAGCTCGCGCTCGGCCTCACGGCGCTCGCCGATGTCGCGGAACACGAGCACCACCCCCACGAGGTTGCCGTTGCGGTCCCGGATCGGCGCGCCGCTGTCGTCGATGGGCGTCTCGCCGCCGTCTCGCCGGATGAGGACGGTGTGATTCGCGAGACCCGCGATCTTGCCCTGGCGGAGGACCTTCTGCACCGGGCTCTCCACCGCCGCGCGCGTGTGTTCGTTCACGATCCGGAACACCTCGTCCAGCGGCCTCCCGGCGGCTTCTTCCTGCCGGCACCCGAGGAGGGACGCGGCCGTCCCGTTCAGCATCGTGATGCGACCCTCGTGGTCGGTCACGACCACGCCGTCCCCGATGCTGGTGAGCGTCGTGCGGAACTTCTCCTTCTCCTCGTTCAGGAGCTCGGCGGCCCGCCCACGCTCGCGGGTTCGTCCTCGCCAGGCGCCGAACGCCCCCGCGAGCAGGCCGAGGCTCGCGCCCAGCGCGAGCAGGTTGGTGATGGACGCCGTACGGCTCGCCGCGACCGACGTCCGCTCGCGATCTCGCAGGAGGAGCCGCTCCTCGGCCTCCATCTCCGCGACCCTGACGCGCAGCTGCTCCATGAGGCGCTTGACCGCCCCGGTCCTCACGACCTCCCTGGCGGCGTCGAAGCCTCTGCTCCTGCGCAAGGCGAAGGCGTGCTCCAGCATCTCCAGCTTCTGATCGACGAGTGGCCGGATGGCGGCGAGGTGCGCCTGCTGCCTGGGTTCGCCCCTGGTGAGCTCCGACAACCGTGCGAGGTGACGCACGACCACCGCTCGGCTCTCGAGATAGGGCTCCAGGTACATGTCACTTTCGGTGATGACGAACCCGCGTTCGGCGGTCTCCGCGTCCTGCAAGCTGGTGAGGACGGCCTGGAGGGTCTCCAGCACCTCGTGACTGGTGCCCACCGCCGCGTTCGTTTCCGCGACGCGGCGCAGGTTCACCGCCGTGAGGCGCGCGTTCGCGACGAGCACGATTGCGGTGAGCGCCGTCAGAAGGACGGCGGTCGCAGTCCCTCGAAGGAGTTGCATTGCGCTCTCGTTCTTCGCGGCGCGTCGCCCGACCCGCCGTGTCCTCTTGGGCCCCTGCACACGCCCGGGGAGTTGCTGGCCCTGCTCGAAATGCAGGCACCCGGGCCACCCGGCCCCCAATTCCCCCTACACCTCCACCTCCCGCACCGCCTCCGCCCGCAGCGGCCGCGCCTCGCCGAGCTTCCGCACGAGGAGCATCGTCACGTCGTCCTCCGGCTCGCCGGCGCGGAAGGCGGCGACCTCGTCGAAGAGCGCCGCGAGCGCGCTCTCGAGCGTCCGGCCCGCGATCCGCTCCAGCGCGGCGGCGAGGCGCTCCTGGCCGAAGAGCTCGCCCGCCGCGTTGGGTGCCTCGGTCACGCCGTCGGTGAAGAAGAGCGCGAGGTCGCCCGGTCCCATCGGCACGAAGTGGTCCTTCACGATCGGGCCGAGGTCCGGCGCGAGCCCGACCCAGCTCCCCTCGTTCTCCACGGTCTCGACGCCGTGTCCAAGGCGCCAGACGAGCACGTCCTGGTGCTTGCCGGCCAGCGTGAACCCGTCGGGCTCGAGCCGGACCACGTTGAGCGTCATGTACCGGCTCGAGCGCAGGCGCGAGATGTTCTGCCAGAGCACCCCGTTCACCTCCCGGAACACCTGCGCGGGCGTTCGCGACGGGTCCTCGCGGACGAGCGACAGGATGCTGGTCTGGGTCATCATCATGACCAGCCCCGACTCGACCCCGTGTCCGGACACGTCGCCGATGGCGAGCCAGTGCCGGCCGTCGCCTGCGTCCACCACGTCGTAGTAGTCGCCGCCCACCTCCGCGGCGGGCACCATGCGCGCGGCGAGCTGGTAGGGCCCCGCGCGGCGGGCCTCGGGGAGGAGCGCGGTCTGGATCCGCTTCGCGACCTCCATCTCACCCCAGAGCGCGTCGCGCGCCGCCCGGAGCTCCGCCTGCGAGCGGCCGAGCGCCTCGTTCGCCCGGACCAGCGCGGTCCGGGCGGCGTACTCCTTGGCGAGGAGCTGGAACCGCACCTCCGCGGCGACGACCACGAGGACCATGCCGGCGAGGAGGAAGAAGAGGTTGTTGAGCAGGGCCGCGGAGTGAAACCGCCCGCCGAAGCTCGCGTTCAGGACGACGTACAGGAGGATGAGGAGCTGCGCGTTCAGGGCGGCGTGGAGCGGGCGCCAGGGCAGGAGCAGGATCGCCGCCATCACGACGAACAGGCCGGCGTAGTACCCGGAGTCGAACCCGCCCAGCTCGACCGTCATCCAGGAGAGGACCCCTCCGGCGATGAGGGTGAAGAGGTATCCATGCAGGAACGAGAGCCGGCCGGGACGGGTGAGCCGGACGAGGACGAGCTGGACCGCCAGCGCGCCGGTGAGCGCCGCGCGATACACGAGGAACCGCTCGAACACCTTCGCGGGCAGGGAGACGAAGTCGAGCAGCAGGAACAGCGGGACCACCAGCGCGCCCAGCATCGCGACCGTGCCGCACCACCGGTGGAGGAGCGCGTGATGGGCGCGCTCGAACCCCGGGGTGGCCGAGAGATCGGCGACCTCCGCCTCAGCGGCCGAGGACCGCGACGCTGCCATCGGAGGTCTCGAAGGTGCGCAGCGCGCTGAACGAGAGGGCCTGCCACTTCTTCGCCTGCGCGTACTCGAGGGCGATGACCACGCCCGCCTTCCGGGCCTGGTCGATGACCTTCACGATCGGCGTGAAGGTGGACGAGTTCATGAGCTCGAGCCTGGTGAAGTCCATCCGCAGCCGTGCCCCGGCCGTGCGGCAGGTCTCGACCAGCTCGGCGAGCAGCGGCCCGAGGAACCGCGCCGGGTCCCGCTCCACGCTCCGCCCGGACCACACGACGCGCAACTCGCCGGGGGCCGCGTGGGCCTCGAGGACCAGCTCGCCCTGCTGCCATCTTCGCGCCGCCTGAGACATCTGGATCACCCGTCCCGCCTGTACACCGCGGAGACCGCGAGAACTCCCGCGTCCACTCGATAATCGAGCGCGCACCGCCCTTCGTGTGCGATCCGCGCGAGCCCCAGCTCGCTCGCGCCCTCCACCTCCGAGCGGCCGGCCGCACGCTTCAGGCACTCGACCCACGCCTGATACGGATCCGAGGAGGCGCGGAGCTGCTCCACCGCGCCCTCGAGCGTGGCGAGGTGCGCGTCGTCCTCCGGGACGCGGCTCCGCACCTCGAGCGTCACGCCCTCCTCCTCCACGCGGAGCGAGAGCCGGATGGCCTCCGCCCCGTCGCCGCCGTACTTCACCGCGTTCTCGATCAGCTCCTGCGCCACCATCGAGAGCGCATCCGCCTCGTCCGCGGCGAGACCCGCGCCCGAGAGGAGCCCGTGGCACGCACCCCATCCCGCGCGGACCGAATCCCACTCCGGCGGGAGGCTCAGCTCGAGGACCTTGAGATCCATGGCGGCGGCGGACGTCACGCGCTGCGAACGGCGATTCTATGACGCCGAACGCAGGCGCGGAACGGCCGAGCCCCCGATCGGCCGGCGCCGGCATCCGGACGATCCTCACCTGAGGCCTGAGGCCTGAAGCTTGAGGCCCACCTCAGCCTCTCCGGGTATGCTCGCCCCGATTTGAAGCTCGTCACCTGGAACGTGAACGGAATCCGCGCGCGCGAGGCGCAGGTCTACGAGCTCGTTGCGCGCGAGCGCCCCGACGTCGTGTGCCTGCAGGAGATCAAGGCCCCCGCGGCCAAGGTCCCCGGCTCGCTCGGCCCGCTCGCGGGCTTCGCCGGATACCACTGCATGTGGCACGGCGAGACCGGCTACTCGGGCGTCGCCCTCCACGTGCGCGCGGCGCTGGCGCCGGACGTACGGTTCGTGCACCCGCCCTTCGACCACGAGACCCGGATCGCGACCGCCGAGGCGGCCGGGATCACCTTCGCCTCCGTGTACGTGCCCAACGGCGGGAAGGACCTCCCGGCGAAGCTGCGCTTCCTCGACGCGCTCGACGCCTGGGCGGCCGAGGCGCAGACCTCGGGGCGGACGCTGCTCCTCTGCGGCGATCTCAACGTCGCCCGCACCGACCTGGACGTGCACCCCAAGGAGCGCAAGGTCGGGGCGATCGGCCAGCTCCCGGAGGAGCGGGCGCTCCTCGAGCGGCTCCTGTCCCGCGGGCTCGTGGACGTCGGCCGCGCCGTCGATCCCACGAACGAGGGCCTGTTCACCTGGTGGGCCCCGTGGCGCAACATGCGCCAGCGGAACATCGGATGGCGGATCGACTACGTGGTCGCGAGCGAGGCGCTCGCCCGCCGCGTCTCGCGGTGCGCGGTGCTGGCCGAGTTCGGCACGAGCGACCACGCGCCCATCGTCGCGGAGCTCGCGTAAGGCGTGGACGCCGGCGTGCCGCGCTGCGTCGGATCGGGGCGGCGCGCCCCTCGTCGCCTGTTCCTTTACCCCGGGCTGGTCTGCTAGTTTCGGCGCCCCTTCGAGACGTCCACCACGGTGGAACGTCCCCCGCGGCCCCCCGCGCGGAACCTGAGGTGAGAGCCCCATGCCCCTCGTCGCGCTCAACGAGAAGTCCGATTCCCTGCGCACCCTCCCCGGCGACGACGTCCGGCAGGTCATGTGGCGGTTCGCGGAACGCTACGACCTCCAGATGCTCGTGCAGTCCACGCGCGCCGTGGCCCGCGGCCCGGTGGCGCGCCTCGTGGCGGAGGGCGGGCGCAACGACCACGACTGGACGACCCGGAAGAACGAGCTGCTCGCGCACTACGACGCGTCCGGCATCACCGCCACCTTCATGGAGCCGGAGGAGGGCGGCTTCATCGCCGGCCCGAAGAACCTCGCCCTCTCGCTCACCGCCTTCGAGCTCGCCTGGGTCGACGCGGGCGCGGCCACCGGCGCCCTCGCCGGCTTCCTCGGCCTCTCGCCCATCCACGAGCGCGGCACGCCGGAGCAGAACCGGAAGTACATGAGCCTCGCGGCGCCGGCGAAGCCGGGCGAAGATCGGAAGCCCTGGCGCGCCGCCTTCGCGCTCACCGAGCCCATCCCCTACGTGGGCGTCGACACCGGCATGCTCTCCGGGAAGCTCTCGATCAAGGAGTGGAAGGACGGCCAGGAGCCGGTGCTCCAGGTGGAGAAGCGCGGCCGCTTCATCACCAACATGGGGTTCGCGAACTTCATCACCGCGGCCGTGGACTCGGCCGATCCCCGGATCAAGGGGAGCTGCCTCGTGGTCCTCGAGGAGGGCGACCCCGGCACCTTCGACCGCGGCACGCCGACGAAGAAGCTCGTCCACCAGCTCTCCTCCACCACCGACCCGATCTTCAGCCTGACGATCCCCGCCTCCCGCATCGTCGGCGGCTACACGGTGAAGGACGGCGTCATCGTCCCGAACTACGCCCACTCGACGGTCATCGAGGCGGTGTTCCGCCGGACGCGGGTGCCGGTGGCGGTGATGACCGCCGCGAAGCTCCTCTCCGCGGTCGAGCCGGTGATCCGCTACCAGCGCGGCCGGTTC
>JAEZXM010000538.1 GCA_023419875.1 Pseudomonadota bacterium
CCTCTTCGCCGCGCGCTGCCTCGCCGAACGCGCCCCCGCGCTCGCTCGCACGGAGTACCGGCTCGCTCATGTCCTGGGGCAGCCCGGCGCGCTCGACGAGGCCGCCCGGACGTGGACGGACCTCGAAGACCTGTACGAGCTCGTCCCCGAGACGGGAGATGGGTTGCTCGCCCTCGGCAAGGAGCTCATGTCGAAGCGGCCCGCGCAGGCGCGGCAGGTCCTCGATCGCGCCGTCGAGGAGTACGGAGACGCGCGCGCCCTGCTCCCGCTCGGGCGGGTCGAGCTCGCACTCGGGGACGGGGAGCGAGCGCTCGCGCTCGCGTACCGGCGCGTGCAGGAGCAGCCGCAGGACGAGGACGCGTACCGCCTGGCCGCCGAGTCGCTTCTTGCGATGGGCAAGCCGGAGAAGGCGCGCGCCGCGCTCGAGCAAGGCATCGAGGCCGTACCCGGCTCGCCCACGTTGCTCGGCCTCCTCGCCAGACGTCTCATCGCCGAGCGGAGATACTCCGAGGCACGGCGCATCGCCGAGACGATCCCTGCGCGTACCTCCGCCGAGGTCGCGCATCGCGAGCAGCTCGTCGCCGGCGCGCTGGCGGCGCAGGGGCGCGTCATCGAGGCGCTCTCGCACGCCGAGACCGCCGCGGCCGCGCTCCCCGAGAGCCCCGGGCCGTTGCTCGAGGTAGCGCGTCTCGCGTCCGAGGTAGGCCGGTACGGCGACGCGATCGCCGCGCTCGAGAGGGCGGCGGCGCTCCCCCGCGCAGCGCGAGGGGCGTATGCCGAGGCGATCGCAGCCGCTCGGTCCAAGCTCGCGGCGCAGGAGGCGCGGCGGCGGGAGCGGTTGCTGCTGAACGGGACCGAGCCTGCGCTCGACGATCCGTGACGCCGGTCGGGGCGGTGGTCCGGGTGCGGAACGTCACGTTCAGTACATCCTGACCCAGCCCCGCCAGAGCCGGCTCGCGGCCGCAGCGAGTCCGCGGGGCGGCAAGGCGCGGGGGATCTCGAGCGCGCGCATGACGCCCTCGGTGAACCGCTCGAGCCCCCAGGCGGCTATCGTCTCCTGTGCCCGGGCCCCCATCCGCTCCAGCTCGTCGGTGCTGAGGCCGCCGACCCGACGAAGGAGCTGCGCGAGCGCGCCAGCGTCGCCGGGCTCGAAGACCCAGCCGTTGACGCCGTCCTGCACGAGCGCGGATGCGCCGCAGCCCCGGCTGACGATGACCGACAGGCCCGAGGCCATCCCTTCGTTGACGACGAGTCCCCAAGGGTCCGAGTGGCTCGGGACGACGAGCGCCTTCGCGAGCCCGTACAGCAAGCCGAGTTCTTCCTGGGTTCGCGCGCCCAACGTCAGCACGCCCTCCGGCAGCGTGACCCCGCGTGGAAGCTCCCTCTCCGAGCCCCCGGCCAGGACGAGCCCGAGCCCGTCGAGCTCGCGTCGGACGGTGGTGAACGCGTCGAAAAGGACGTCGAGCCCCTTGCGCGGGAGGAACCGTCCGACGAACAGGAAATAGCGAGGCGGGAGGCCCAGCGCGGAGCGGGCCTCGGTGCTGCGGGCTCGGGCGGCGCGCGCTGCCTCGGCGTACCACGCGTTGTCCACCGCGGCCATGCCGTGGACGATCCGGTCGCCCGGAATGCCCAGCGACACGAAATGCGGGTCGTGGAGCGGGGCGGGAACGAAGGCGCCGTCCACGCTTCGGTGGATGAGGCGCTTCACGGCATGGACGAACGGGCCTCGTCGGTCGGTTCCGCTCCACGCCTCGTCCACGATGAACACCCTGGCGCCGGTCCGGTTGCGGTACTCGATCGCCGCCATGCCCTCCGGGAACGGGGTCGCGGGCGCAAAGACCACGTCGGGCTGCGCGCGCGACAGGGCATCCTTGACCGTGCGGTGTATCTCGCGCGCCGAGTGGGACTGGTAGTCGGACCCGGGGAAGCAGCAATGGGACACGAGCTCCGGCATCCCGGGAGGAATCCGGTAAGCGGAGTCCCGCGAGGCCACCTCGATAGGGAGGAGCGCGATGTTCCTGCGTTCGCACTCGCTACGAAGGTGAAGGAGCCTCGCCGAGTGGTACGGGAGGAAGTGACGCCAGACGACGGCGAGGCGTAGCGCCGGGGGGCGGGCGGTGGCCGGCGATCCGCGATCCGTCGTGCGCGGCGTGACCGCCGGTGCACCGCTCGTACCCGATCTGCGCGGCGGTACTTCGAGGGCCGCGAGGATCCCGGACGCGAACCGCGAGGCCATCCCGTCGATGTCGTACCGGCCCGCCGCCGTATGGCAGCCCGCGACGAGCTCGGCCCAGAACCCGTCGTCCTCGAGGACGCGCCCGGCCGCGGCTGCGAAGGCCTCGGGGTCGTGCGGCGTGAGGAGGCCGTTCCGCCCCGGCTCGAGATACGCGATCTCCGGAGAGTGGATGTCGAGCTCGGTCGTGGCGAGCGGGATCCCGAGGGCGAAGCTGTCCACGATCCCGAGGCCGACCATGCCGGGATTCAGGTTCACGCGCGCGAGGGAGCAATGGAGCGCCTTCTCGCGGTCGTGGCGCGCGCCGACGACGTGGAGCCACGGGCGGGAGCGGGCGGCCTCACGCATCTCGGGGAGGAGCGGTCCGTCTCCCACGACCAAGAGGTGGAAGTCCGGGTTCCGGCGGCGCAGCAGCTCCGAGGCCTGCACGAGGAACGGCAGCTTCTTCTCGGGCGTCAGCGAGCCGAGGTACACGGCCACCTGCCCGCCGTCGATTCCGAGCTCGCGCCGGAGCGCCGTTCGCTCACCCTCGGTGATCGAGCGCGCCCAGCCCTGGAGCGCCTGCGTGTCGATCGAGTTGTCGAGGCAGGTGACGCGGTCAGCGGGAAAGCCCGCTCGCAGCACCCGATCGACCGAGAGGCTCGTGTAGGCGAACCACCAGTCCACCTGCCGAGCGGTCCAGCGCTTCACGCCCTGACGAAGGTGCTGCGACGGCTTGGGGCCGTGTCCCCAGAAAGCGACGCGCGTCGAGGGCGCGAGCATCCGGCGCACGAGGATCGGGTAGTTCGAGAGGATGCCGTTCTCGTGCGAGAGGATGACGAGCGCGCTCCCGGCGCGGAGTGCGCGGGGGATCTCCTGGACCACGACCTGGACGCCGCGGACGGTCGCGTACCGGTTCCGGACGCGCACCGCCCAGGGCAGCGTGCCCTCGTCGTTGCGGGTGCGCTCGCGGCTCGTCGCGTCCCCATGCGCGAGGACCAGCCGGACGCCCTCGCCCGAGAGTATGGCCTTGAGCCGCTCGAAGAGCGGCAACCGGTACTCCGGCAGCCGACGCTGGACGAGGAGGACCTGTCGCATCAAGGCGGCGTTCTCCCGACCGAACGCGCCGCCAGCTGGTACGCGCTCGTTAGGAGTTCGAAGTTCCGCTTCGGACCGTACCGCTCCAGGCACTCGCGCCGGGCGACCTTCCCCATCTCCGTCCGGCGGCCCGGATCGGCGGCGAGCTCCCGCAGCTTCGTCGCGAGGTCCTGCTCTTGCCGGGCCTCGAAGAGCAGCCCCGTGGCCCCGTCGCGGATCAGCTCCGGGAGCGCGCCGAGGCGAGAGGCGATGACTGGCCGGGCGCAGGCGAACGCCTCGGCGATGACCATCGGGAAGTTCTCGTACCAGATCGACGGGACGACGAGGAACGACGCCTCGGAGAGCAGCCGCTGGCACTCGCTCCAGGGGAGCTGGCCGGTGAACTCGACCGTTCGCAACCCCCAGCGGTCGCGGAGCGCCTGGAGCGCAGCGCGAGCCGGGCCGTCGCCGACGATCTTCACCGGATAGTCCACGGTGCGGAGCGCCCCGAGGAGCGTCTCGATCCCCTTCTCCACGGAGAGGCGGCCGAGGAAGATCCCGTACCCCGCGTCCCGTCCCGGCTCCGGCGGCGGCCGGGCGAGAAAGTTCGGCTTCACCACCACGCGGTCGCGCGGGAGTCCGCACTCGACGTACTTCGCACGCGCGAACTCCGTGAGCGCGATGAAGGCGCCCACGCACCGCGTCCACGTGCCGCCCACGGCGTGGACCGTCTCCGAGAGGACCACGGGGATGGAATGGAGCCGCGAGCGGAAGCACCCGTGCGCGAGGCCCGCCCAGGGCAGCCGGCCGACGCAGTCCTCGCAGACCGAGCCGTTCCGCAGGAGCATCCCGTTCGCGCAGAACATCCGGTAGTTGTGCAGCGTGAGCGCGACCGGCACGCCTTCGTCGCGACAGGCCTGGAGCGCCGAGGGCGAGATCGAATACCAGACGTTGTGGAAGTGGGCGACGTCCGGCCGCTCGCGTCGGATGAGGCGCCGCACCTCGTCTCGGGCGCTCCGCGACCAGACCGTTTCCACCGCCGCTCGGAGCAGGCGCGCCGGTCCGACGATCTCGTCGTTGTGGCGCTCGTAGGTGACGACCTCGACCCCGTTGGCCGCGAGCAGCTCCCGCTCCTGGAGCACGACCGCGTCCTCGCCCGAGGGAGCCGACGAGCGGTAGCGGTTGTGGACCTGGAGGACCTTCATTGGGAGGAGCTCAGGCGCTCGCGGTACCGGGGACCACCGCCGCGCCGGACTCGGGCGAAGGAGGCCCATCCGAGTAGGCGAGCCCGATGATCGTGAACTGGAGGTTTCCGAAGAAGGCGGCGTACAGGATGATGTTGTCGGTCAACATGAACAGCGAGAACGCGATGAACGACGAGGCGCCCGCGTAGGCGAGGACCTTGCGGTGCGGATCCGCGTGCCGCGCGCGGCGCCAGAGGTGCAGGAGCTGCGCGAGCATGCAGGCGGCGAAGACGGCCGCGCCGAAGTTCCCGTAGTCGTAGCGGAGGCGGAGCCAGTCGTTGTGGGGGTGGGTCTCCCGGTGCGAGAGCGCGACTGCGACCCGCTCCGAGGCATTCGCGCCGTGGCCGAACCACGGCCGATTCCGCACCTGAGCCTCGAGGTACTCCCACATCTGGCGACGGCCGCTCAGCCGCAGGTCCGGGTTGTCAAGCGTGAGATCGGCCAGCGTCCCCTCGCCCGAGGAGAACATCTTGCGCTGGACACGGGCGCTCTGAAACACAGCCAGTCCGACCATGAGGAGCAGGCCGGAGAAGGCGATGCGCCTCTTCCAGGACAGCGGCGCGAGCGTGAGCGGCAGCGTGAGGGCGGTCGCCACGATCCCCGTTCGCGTGAGCGCGATCACGGGCGCAAAGGCGAGCACGCCCCACAACACGAGGCTGCGTCGGGATCCCAGCGCGTAGCGCGCTGCAAACAGCGAGGCGAGGAGCGCCCCGGTCATGACGTTGGGAGCGAGCGCGCTGGGCGAAGGGAGGCGCCGGAACGAGATGCCGGACTTCGCGGCAACCCCCGCTAAAAAGGCGAGGGTGAGGATCACGGACGCGCGCCCGAATACCTGGAGTCGCTTAGGCGCGGCCACGTGCTTTGACACGGCGAGGCCTACCACGATCGGCGTCGCCATCATGACGGTGCGCTGAAACGCGTTCTCGGTGTCCGCGAGCAGCACGTACACCAGTAGAAGCACGAGCCACGGCATCCACAGCCGGAGCGGCAGGCGCGGCCGGCCGGGGATGAACGAAAGATCGAAGAGCGCCACGACCAGCGGGACCATCCAGGTGAACGCTAGGAGGCGGACGCCCAGGAGCTGTAACCCCGAGGTGAGCACGGCAACGGCGCTCGCCCCGAGCACGACCCAGACGATGAAAGGGAGCGCGGCGGTGTCCGTGTGCTCACGAGTTGCTGGCGTTTCCAAGCGGCCGATCTTCTCCAACCATCGGCCACATGTAAACCAGAGCTCCGGGCCGCACATGGCCCGAGGGCCGACTCGATCCTCGGTCGGACACTGCCCCTGTACATGAGCGATGCTAGCGCACACCAAGTGAGGTAAGTGCGCTTGCGCGGCTCCCTGCGGACGGTGTACCGCTCTTGAGCGCCCGGTACCGAGCGGTGGTGTGCGCTCGACGACCGACGACGACCGACGCGATTCTGCTCGTTCGGGAGGAGCCGGATCACCTGTGCTCGAGACCATTCAGCCACACCGACCCTCGGACTCGAAGGAGCCCAGCCAGGAGTCGGTGACTGAGATCCTGGGGTATCGGGTCTCCTCCTCGCCGGTCCACGATATCGCTGCCGAGATCCTCGCGTGGATCCAGAGAGGCGACCGTTGCCGCTGGGCCGCCTGCCTGAACCCGCACTCCTATGCCGTCGCGTCGCGAGAGGCTGCGTTCCGCGAGGCACTCCTCGATTCGGATTGGCTCCTACCGGACGGCGTGGGAGTCGTTATCGCCGCACGCCTGCTCGGCCGCCCGCTTTCAGGGCGGGTGACCGGAATGGACCTCTTCACGGCGGT
>JAEZXM010000003.1 GCA_023419875.1 Pseudomonadota bacterium
CGACAGCCTCGAGCCGCTCGAATCGCCGCGCGCCGGGGAGTTGCTGCCCCGCGACCTCCAGGGCCGCGTCCACGACCTCGCGCTCCTCCGGCTTGCAGGCGATCCCGATGCGTCCCCAGCTCTCGTCGCCTTCCGCGCCGACACCCGCTGTCCGGACGCGCTTCTCCAGCGCCCGGACGGTCTCGGCGGCGGCGAGCTCCACCCACTGCGCCTCGGCGTCGCCCTTCGCGACCGGGAGGACCACCTGCGCGGCCCGGAAGGCGACCCGCCCTGCGCGCACCGCCTCGCGGAGGAGCGGCCGCTCCCGGAGCTGGCGCGAAAGCCGGGCGAGGCCGAGCGCGGTGCTCGCCTCGATGTCCAGGACCTCCCGCGCGTAATCGCCGAGCCGGTAGCCGAGCTGGGGCAGCCGGTCCCCGACCTTCAATGCGGCGAGCCCGTCGGCGATCGCGAGGTCGAGCGCCGCCCGTGCGCGGGACGCCTGGGCGAGCCACCGCTCGCAGTCGTCGGCCTCCCGCTCGCCCCCGCGAAACCGCTCCCAGAGCTCGGCTCGCGTCAACGGCGGGAGCTCGAGCGCCGGCGGCGTGAGGCTCGGGCCGTACTCGTCGATCGGCTCGCGGGCCAGCAGGACAAGGGGATGGGCGACGCTCACGACCGTACCCATCGCACGCGGGTCTGACAATCCGCGCCAATCTCCCAGCCGAGTCGATCAACCTGAGCCGGCCATTCTCGGCTCGTCGCTCCCGTCCGCCCTTCGACTCCGCGGCCGCTGCGCGGCCGCTACGCTCAGGGCGAACGGGACACGATGGCCGGCCACCCGCGTGTCAGCAGCCGACCACGGGACGCCCATGAGCTACTTCGCTCGCCGCCCCTACGCCCCCGGCGCCCGATACCGGACCTGCTTCGCCTTTCGCAGCGCCTCCAGCGTCTCCTCCACCGTGATGAGCACGGTCGTGTCGATCGAGGCCAGCGCTCCCCCCGCGCCGATGGCGAGTGCGACCGCGGCCATCGACACGTTGTCGGGCGCCTCCCACAGCGTGTACCCGTCCTGCCCACCGAACGCGTACCAGAACCCGTGGAGCTTCCCGCCGACCGACTCGATGTACGTCTGAGCTGCCTTCCGCCGGTCCTCCGGGTTGCCGATGAGCCTTGCCCAGGTCTCGGGCGTGTAGCTGAACTTCGAGAGATACAGCGGCATGACGTCCTCCATTCGTGCAATGGCGCCAATCACCGAGAACGAGCGCCTCGCGAAGACAGCAGCTCGGCCAGCTTGTCCAGCGACTCCGACCACCCGTTCCGGTGCAGCGCGAGCCGCGCCTCCGTCTCGAACGGACGCTGGTCGAGCGCCAGCTCCGTTCTTCCACCGACCGCCCGCAACGAGAGCCCGACGACCGTCTCGCGGTCGTCAGGGTCGGGCGGCTCCCAACGGAACGTGTACGCGAGCCGTACGGGCGGGGCGACCTCACGAAACTCGCCTTGAAGCACGAACGCTGCGCCCTCCGGCGGCCGCATCTCGATCCGATAACGCCCGCCGACCCGGAGATCGAGCGCGACGCTCGGTACGGTGAACCCGGCGGGCCCCCACCACCTGGCGAGCTCGTCAGGGTCGGTCAGCGCCCGCCACACCTCCGGTGGTGGGGCGTCCAGGACGCGCCCCAGCTCCAGTCGAAGCTCGCTCGTCACGTGCCCCCACCTCCTCCAGCATCTCCGCGTACCTGCGCAGCGCCGCCTCCGCACCGAAATCGCGCTCGAAGGCGCGCCGCCCCGCTTCGCCCATCCGCCGCCGCTCCGGCTCGTCCGCGAGCACGGTCTCGAGCGCCGCCGCGAGCGCCGCGGCGTCTCCCGGCGGCACGACGACGCCGCAGCCGGCGGACTCGATCGTCTCCGCGGTGTCGCACCCGGCGTCCACGCTCGCGAGCACCGGCCGCGCCGCGGCCATGTACCCGAGCACCTTGCTCGGTACGCTCGTCCCCCCGCGCCCGCGCGCGAGCGTCACGAGCGAGACGTCCGCCGACGCCTGCACCTCCGCGAGCTCGGCGCGCGGCTGGAAGGGCAGGAAGCGGACGTTCGCGAGCGCCGCCTCCCGCGCGGCGCGCTCGCACTCCTCCCGGACCTGTCCGTCGCCCACGAAGAGGAACAGCACGTCGGACCGGTCCCTGAGCCGCGCGGCGGCGTCGATCACCATCCGCGCGCCGGAGACGAGGCCGATCGTCCCGGCGTAGAGGACCACCTGCGTCTCCGGCCCGATCCCGTGCCGCCGCCGCCAGGCGGTGTCCCGAGGACGCGGCGTGATCTCGTCCGCCTCGAGCCACACGGGAATGGTGACGATCTTCTCCGGAGGGACGCCCTTCTCGAGGAGCCTCCGCCGGAAGCCGTCCGAGAGGACCAGGATCCGATCGGAGAGCCGGTGCTGCGCTCGCTCCGCGCGCCGCGCGGCGGCGATGGCGAGCGGGTTCCGCACGCTGCCGCTCTCGATGGCCACGTCGGGATAGAGGTCGTAGACGACGGTGACGAGCCGCGCGCGCCGGGCGACGGCGGCGGAGACGAGCGGGCCGACGAGCGGCGGCCCGTAGTTCACGACGACGTCCGGCCGCGGCGCCCGCAGCGCGGCGGCGCCGGTCCCGAGCGCCTGCGTGAGCCAGACGATCCCCCGCATGGCGATGCGGCGGCTCGGCGACACCGCGTGCCAGCCGCGGATCACCCGGACCCCGCCCTGCTCCTCGGTCCGGACGAAGCTCCGCGACCAGCCGTCCGGGAGCCGTCCCGTCGGGTGATGCGGGTGCCCGCAGGCCACGGTGACGTCGTGCCCTCGCCCGGCGAGGAAGCGCGCGAGCTGCGAGACCATCAGCGCCGAGGGGTGGATCTCCGGGGGGAAGACCATCGTGGTGATGAGCACGTTCATCGGGTCGCCGTCGCCTCCGAGGTGCGCCGGGCGCCGGCGGTCTCGTACGCCGCGAGCATCGCGCCCGCCACGGCCGGGCCGGCGTACCGGGTGCGCACGAGCTCGCGCCCGCGCCCCCCCATCGCCGCGGCCGCAGCGCGATCCTCGAGGAGCCGCGCGATCGCCCCGGCGAGCGAGGCGGCGTCGATCGGCACGATCAGCCCCGCGCCCGCGGCGTCGATGTCGGGCGCGATGCCGACGCGCTCGCTCACCACCACCGGCAGCCCCGCGGCCATCGCCTCCGCGACGGCGTTGCCGAAGTTCTCGCGGTACGAGGGGGCGGCGAGCAGCGCCGCACGCCGGAACGCCGCCGCCTTGTCCTCGCCGTCCACCTCGCCCAGGAACCGCACCCGATCGACGAGCCCCTGCTCCCGCAGGAGACGCTCGACGGTCCGCCGGTAGCCGCCCTCGTCGGTGCCGGCGACCGCGAGGTCCACGCGCCTGCCGGTGTCGGCCAGCATCCGCAGCGCCGGCACCATCACGTCGAACCCCTTCATCGGGTGGATGCGCCCCAGCATCAGGATCTCCGGCGCGCCGTCCCGCCGATCGAGGCGGTCGAGCGCGAGGAGCTCCTCGAGCTCCAGACAGTTGGGCACGACCGCGTGGGGCCGGTCGCGGTACTCGGCGGGCGCCGTCCGGTGCTCGTCCTCGGAGGTGAAGTGGAGGAGGGCCGCGCGCCGGAGGGTGTGGCGCTCGAAGAGGAGCGTGTAGCCGCGCTTCTTCCAGCTCTTCTGCCGGAGCGCCCACGGATCGAGCGAGCCGCGCGGGGAGAGCACGTACGGCACACCGTGCAGCTCGCAGGCGCGGGCGGCGGCCAGCACCGGGTACGTCCACATACCGTGAACGTGGACCACGTCTGCGCGGCGCGCCCGGCGCCAGACCTCCGCCGCGAGCTCGGACGAGAAGAAGAACCGCCGGGGCCCGAGCGCGCGGCAGTAGCGGACGGGGATGCCGCGCACCTCTCGAACGCCCGGGGGAACGGCGGGGAGCTCGGAGCTGCCCCGGGCGTTGGTCGTCAGCACCTCGACCGCCGCACCCGCCCGCGCCGTGGCCTCGGCGAGGAGGGCCACCGAACGGACCGGGCCGCCCCACTCGGCGGCGGGGTGGTAGTAGGGCGTGACGTGCAGCACGTTCATGCGCGCGCCCGCCCTCGCCGGATCGCGTCCACGCCGACGGAGATGGCCCAGGTGATCCAGACGACCACCGAGAGGCCGACGACGTGCTGCACCACGCCCATCATCTGGAGCGCCATGGCGCTGTTCGCGTGGAGCTGCGCGAACGCCGAGACCCCGATGGCGGTCATGGCCCAGGTGGTCGTCCGGAAGAGGCCCGCGAAGAGCCCGATGAGCACGCCGCAGGCGAGGGCGACGAAGACGATGCCGGGCCAGCCGAAGTTCCAGTAGCCGTCGGCCACGAGCGGGAACGCGCTCGTCGACGTCTCGGTCTCCTCGCGCGTCTGGAAGCCGAAGGTGACCGCGAAGCGGTCGTTGTAGACGTCGGTGAAGTCCGGCTTCTCCGGGTAGAGGAAGCGCGGCACGAGGGACAGCGCCACGTATCCCCAGGACCGGCCGCGGTCGTGGGGGAACGCGCCCGGCACGGAGTCGATGATCCGGGCGTTGAGGCCGAGCTCGTCGAGCCGCGAGGCGAGGCCGCCCCCCTGCCCGGCGCGGCGCGCGTTCCCCGGGCCCCAGGTGTCCCGGAGGGCCTTCGCCCATCGCTCGGCGGCGATCCGCGGGTCCTTGGTGGTCCGCTCCTGCTCCTGGCGCGAGAGGGCGTCCTCCCAGGCGAGCTCGCGGTAGCGGTGCTTGGCCGGGTTGACGACGACGACGATGAGCACGCCCGCCGCGAGGAGCCGCCACGGGACCTTCCTCCGGAGCGCCACGTAGAGCGTCAGCGCGAGGAGCACCGGCTGCACCGCGGCCTCCATCATCCCGGTGAGCATCCCGGCCAGGGACAGGATGATGGTGCAGACGACGAGCCACACGGAGCGGCCGCCCCGTCGCAGGTCGCGCCACGCGATCGCCGCGAGCAGCGGCGCGTAGTCGCCGAGCGTCTGGGCCGCGTAGTAGACGCTCCCGGGGAACACCTGCGCGCCCACGTCGGCGTGGATCGCCGCTGCGATCGCCAGCCAGGGGAGGACGACGACGGTCGAGAGCGGCGGGGCGGTCGGGGGCAGGAGCCGCTCCAGCCCGCCGGCCGCGCACGCCCCGAGCCGGCGCGACACGGGATGGGCGAGGAGGTACGCGGCGGCGACCACGACGCCCGCGACCACGGCGCCCGCCCAGGCGCGCGGGGTGGCGCTCGAGAGGTCCTCCGCGCGCGTGGTGACGGCGGCGAGCCCCCAGTACAGGTACACCTGCGTGATCGCGTACTCGAGGAAGGGGAGGCGCTCGAACTCCCGGCCGGCGAGGTAGCGCCACCAGAGGAAGCACGCGGCCGCGCCCGGCAGCGCGGCGAGCAAGCGGAGCTGGATGGGCAGCGCGGCGGGGACCGCGGCGTGCACGAGGAGCACCGCCGCGCCCGCGAGCAGCACGAGCGGCGAACCGGCGGCGCGATCGACGGGGACCGTGGGGTGGGCCGCGATCCGGTGCATGGGCGTCGACCAAACGTCGCTGCGCCGGGGCCGGTCGGCAACGCACGCACTCCTCACTTCACGGGGCGTGCCGTCGTGCCGCCCCCTCGAGCGCGATCGATCGTCCGGCCCGCCGCACGGTTCCCCATGGCGGGAGCGGCAGCCGCCGAGGGCGAATGTGCATCTCTCTGCGGTCCGTCGTCCTTGCGGTCCCTCATCCGTCGACTCGGGAGTTCTGAGTGGCCTTCGAGAGCTTGCGGTCGACCGCTTCCTCGCGCGGGCCGTGGCGGGAGGGCGCGCGGAGAGAAGGGAGTCTCGGGCGCGGGCTCGGGCGCGGGAAAGGCGGCGTCCTCTACCTGACCGTCGGCTGCTTCGACAAGGGCGGGATCAGCCGCTACAACCGCTACCAGATCACCGCGCTGCGCGAGCTGCTCGGCGAGGACGCGATCCGCGTCTACTCGGTCCGCGGCCCGGCGGAGGGCGACTTCGAGACGCCCTTCTCCGTCACCTGGTCCGCCGGCGGGTCGGACCCGGAGCGCGGCGCGACCGCAACCCAGAAGCTGGCGCTCGCCGCGCGGGTGGCGGCGGACGCGCTCCTGTGCCGGCCGCGGGTGATCCTCGCCGCCCATGTGTACCTCTCGTCCCTCGCCGTGGCGCTCGCGCGGGTGGTCCGGGCCCGAAGCGCCGTGGACGTGTACGGGCTCGAGGTCTGGAGCGGGCTCCGGCCCGACTCGGCCTGGGGCCTCCGCGCCTCCGACCTCGTCATCGCGGATTGCCGCTTCACCGCGGAGTACGTGCGCGAGGCGCGGCTCCGGCCGCCGGGCGCGCCCACCGCGGTGCTCAGGGACTGCGTGGACACGGAGCGGTTCCGCCCCGGCGCGCCGCGGCCGGAGGTCGTGCGCCGGTACGGCATCCCCGATCCCGAGCGGCACGTGAACGTCCTCACCCTCGGTCGCATCGCGCCGGAGGCCGCGCACAAGGGGTACGACCGGCTCCTCGAGGCCTTCGGGCGCGCCGCGCCCGCCGCGCCGGCGCTGCGGCTCGTGTACGCCGGCAAGGGCGCGCTGGTCCCGGAGCTCCGGCGCCAGGCGGAGGCGCGCGGGCTCGGGGACCGGGTGGTCTTCACCGGCATGGTGCACGAGGACGACCTCGCGGACGTCTACCGCTCCGCCCACGTCTTCTCGCTGGTGAGCGATCGCGGACATCGGAGGGGGGAGGGGATCCCGCTCACGCCCCTCGAGGCGGCGGCGTGCGGGAAGCCGATCCTGGTGGGCGACCAGGACGGATCGCAGGAGGCGGCCGCGGACGGGGTGACCGGGTACGTGCTCGATCCCTTCGACGCGGCCGCCCACCGCGATCGCCTTCTCCGGCTCGCCACCGACGCCGACCAGCGCGCGCGGATGGGGCGCGCAGGGCGCGCGCGGATCCTGGAGCACCACGACTACCGCGTCTTCCGCGAGGGGATGCGGCGGCTGCTGGAGGCGCATCATGCGTGACGGATTCATCCCCGTGTCGGCCCCGGTCATCGGCGAGCGCGAGGTCGCGTACGTGACCGACGCGGTCCGCTCCGGCTGGGTCTCGAGCATCGGCCCGTACGTCGATCGGCTCGAGGCGCGGTTCGCGGAGTACGTGGGCGTGCGGAACGCCGTCGCCCTGGCCAACGGCACCGTGGCCCTGCACGTCGCGCTGCACGCCCTCGGCGTCGGCCCCGGCGACGAGGTGGTGATCCCGGACCTCACGTTCGCCGCCACCGCCCACGCCGTCCTCCAGACCGGCGCGCGCCCCGTGCTCGCCGATGTGGAGCGGTCCTCCTGGTGCCTCGACCCGGAGGCGGTCCGGCGCGCGATCGGCCCGCGGACCCGGGCCATCCTCCCGGTCCACCTCTACGGCCAGGCGGCCGACATGAGCGCGCTCCTGGATCTCGCCCGCGAGGTGCGCGTGCCCCTCGTGGAGGACGCGGCCGAGGCCCACGGCGCGACCTGGGCCGGGCGGATGGTGGGATCGCTCGGCCGCGCGGCCGCCTTCTCGTTCTACGGGAACAAGATCATCACCACTGGTGAGGGCGGGATGGTGACCACCGACGACGACGACCTCGCCGCCCGGATCCGGCTCCTCAAGGACCACGGGATGAGCAAGGAGCGCCGGTACTTCCACGCCGAGCTGGCCTTCAACTACCGGATGACCAACCTCCAGGCGGCGCTCGGGGTGGCGCAGCTCGAGGTGATCGAGACGTTCATCGCCAAGAAGCGGCTCATCCACCAGTGGTATCGCGAGGCGCTCGGGGGCGTACCGGGGCTCGAGCTCAACCCGCAGCTTGCCGGATCGCGGAACGTCTTCTGGATGACGAGCGCGCTCCTGCCCGCGGACGCGCGCAGAGAGGACGTCGCGCGCGGGCTGCGGGAGCGCAGCGTGGACAGCCGTCCCTTCTTCGTCCCGATGAGCGCCCTGCCCCACCTCGCGGGCATGCGGAAGGTGAGCGCGACGGGCGAGGACGCCTGTCCGGTCGCGGCCGAGCTCTCGCGGCGCGGGCTGAACCTGCCCAGTGGCTGCGCGTTGGGGAGGGACGAGATCGCCTGGGCCGCCCACGCGCTCCGCGACGTCCTCGCCACCGCAGGCTGGCGCGATGAGCTCCACACCTGAGCCGGGGGCGCACGACGGACCGCGCTCCCTCGCCGGGCGCGCAGTCCGCGGGAGCATGTGGGCCGCCGCGGGGGCCTACACCACCTTCGCCGTCAACTTCGTGACCATCGCGGTGCTCGCCCGCTTCGTCCCGCCCCGGGACTTCGGGAGCTGGTCCCTCGCCCTCGCCTACAGCCAGATCGTGTTCGCGCTCGGCCTCTTCCCGTTCGGCCAGGCGGTGGTGCAATCACCGAGCGAGCCGCGGATCGCCGAGACGGCGATGCGGATGGCGCTCGCGCTGCGGGGCGGGCTCCTGCTGCTCGCCGTGCCGGTCTCCGTGGTGGTCGGCCGGTTCAACGGCTCGACGGTCGCCTTCCTCTTCCTCGGCCTCGCCGTGATCGAGGCGCTGGACGGCGTCCGCGGCTCGATGGCCGCCGTCCTGGAGCGGGATCTCCGGTACCGCGCGCTCTCCGCGACCACCATGGTCTCGGCGCTGGTCGCGAGCGCCGCGGCGATCCTCGCCGCCCGGCTCGGGATGGGCGCGGGCGCCCTGCTCCTGCGCGAGCTCCTGCTGGAGCTCGGTGTCCTCCTCGTCTACGTCGTGATGGCGCGCCGCTGGGGGCTGCCCCTCGCCCGGGCGTACGACCGGCCCATCGCCCGCCGCGTGTTCACCTTCGCCCGGAACCTGTTCTGGATCCGCGCCCTCGAGCAGGTGCTCGGGCGGGCCGATCGCGTGGTGCTCGGCAACATCCTCGGGCTCGAGGCGCTCGGGTACTTCCACCAGGCGAAGTACCTCGCGATGCTCCCTCAGTCGGCGCTCGCCCCGGCGAACATGCAGGTGGCGATCGCCACCTACAGCAAGATCCGGAACGACCGGACGCGGCTGGGCGCGGCCTTCGACCTCGTCCAGTACGTGGTGGTGCGCGTCGTCCCGCTGGCCGGGCTGGCGCTCGTGCTCTATCCCGAGGAGATCCTGCGCGCGCTGTACGGCCCTCGCTGGCTCCCGGCCGCGCCGGCGCTGCGCGTGCTCGGGATCTACGCGACGCTCTCGCCCGTCCTGGAGAGCTACCGCTCCTTCGCCATCGCGCTCGAGCGGTGGCGCCCGCTGCGCGCCGCGGTGGCGGTGCAGGCGGTGGTGCTGATCGCGGCGCTCTTCGTGCTCGCGCCGCGGTTCGGCACGGCCGGCGCCGCCTGGGCCACCTGTCTCGCGCCGGCCGCCGGGCTGCTGGTGCTCGGCCTGTCGGTCACCCGGCGCCTGGTCCCCTCCCGCCACGGGGAGCTGGCACCGCCGATCCTCGCGAGCGGTGTCGCGCTCGTCGCCGGTCTCGGGCTCCTTCCCCTCGTGGGCACCGGGGGGACGCCGGCGCTGGCCGCGAAGCTCATCGGTGTGGCCGGCGTCTACGTGTCGGCCTTGTTCCTCATCGAGCGGCGCTCGCTGGTCGAACGCGCCTCCTACCTGCGCGCGCGCGCCGCAGGTTGACCGTGCGTGACACGCGCGGGGCGTGAATGCGCGGCCACGCCGTGAACGTACGCCACGCCGTCGACGAGCGAGCGAGCCGCTCCACGCGTGAGGGCTGCCCGGGCGTCCGCATAGTGTCACCACGGGTGTAACCCCAATGCGGCACCTGCTCCCGCCGAGGATGCGTGAGTACTGTCCGGCATTCGCGCGCTCGGGTTGTGACGTCCTGCCAGCGACCTTCGTCGGCCCTTCCGAGGATCATGACGGCTCGTGCAGTGATTCCCCGGCTGACCCTGTCGTTGCCCGCGCGCACGGCGCTCGTGGTCGGGTTCGACGCCGCCGCGGCCCTGGTGGCGATCACCGCCGCCTGGTGGATCCGGTTCGAGGGCAGTCCCCCGCTCGCCCTGGACGACCGGGTGTGGTGGAGCGTGGTGATCGTGGTCTGCGTGCGCGTCCTGACCCTCGTCGCGGCGCGCCTCCACCGCTGGTCCTTCGCGATGCCGGGGATGCCCGAGGCCGTCCGCGTCCTGGCCGCGCAGGCGGGGGGCACGGTCGTCTTCGTGCTCATCGCCACCGGCTTCAGCCTCGGCATCCCCCGGTCGATCTATCCGCTCGAGCTCCTCGTCTCGACGGCGATCGTCGGCGGGGTGCGCTACGGCCCCCGCGCCTTCGCCGAGTGGCACGTGGACTGGACGCGGGCGCAGCGGTCGGCCGGCTTGCGGACGATCATCGCCGGCGCCGGGCGCGCCGCCGAGCTCCTCGTTCGCGACGTGCAGCGCAATCCCCAGAGCCCCTATCTGCTCGTCGGGCTGGTGGACGACGACCCCGCGACGCAGGGCACCTCGCTGCTCGGCAAGCCGGTGCTGGGCCGCCTCCAGGACCTGCCGCGGCTCATCGAGGAGCACCGGATCTCGATGGTGCTCGTCGCGACCGCCCAGGTGGACGCCGCGAGGATCCGGGCGCTCCTCGACGAGTGCGCGTCCACGCGGGTGCGGTTCAAGATCATCCCGGCGTCGCTGCTGGAGATGAACGAGAAGGTCTCGGCGGCGATGCTGCACGACCTCGCCCCGGAGCACCTCCTGCCCCGGGAATCGGTGACCTTCGACCACGACGGGATCCGGGAGCGCGTCCGCGGCCGGCGGGCCCTGGTCACCGGCGCGGGCGGCTCGATCGGCTCGGAGATCGCACGGCAGCTCGCCGCCCAGGGTGTGGGGACGCTCGTGCTCGTGGACATGAACGAGAACGAGCTCTACGTGAACGCCCGGCTCCTGGCGCAGGAGCACCCGGGCACCGTCGTCCGCGCGGAGGTGGCCGACATCCGCGAGGTGCGCCGGCTGTCGCGGATCGGCGAACGCCACCGCCCGCACTACGTGTTCCACGCCGCCGCCCACAAGCACGTGCCGCTCATGGAAGACGCTCCCGAGGAGGCGGTGAAGAACAACGTCTTCGGCACCCTCCACGTCGCCCGCATGGCGCAGCGATGCGGCGCGGAGCGGTTCGTCCTCGTCTCGACCGACAAGGCGGTGAAACCCACCTCGGTGATGGGGGCCTCGAAGCGGGTGGCGGAGCTGGTCGTGCGCGACCTCGCCCGCCGTCATCCCGGCACCCGCATGATCGCGGTCCGCTTCGGGAACGTGCTCGGGTCCGCGGGCAGCGTGGTCCCGATCTTCAAGAAGCAGATCGAGCGCGGGGGACCGGTCACGGTCACGCACCCCGAGTGCATGCGGTTCTTCATGACCATCCCGGAGGCGGTCGGGCTGGTGCTCGCCGCGGGGCTGCGCTGCCAGGGAGATCTGTGCGTCCTCGACATGGGCGCTCCGGTGCGAATCCTGGAGCTGGCGCGGCACCTCATCACCCTCGCCGGGCGGGTCCCGGACCACGAGATCCCGATCACCTTCACCGGGCTGCGGCCCGGCGAGAAGCTGGTCGAGGAGCTGCTCACGGAGGCGGAGGAGCGGACCGAGACGGTGCGGGATCGGATCCGCGTCGTCTCCGCCCCGGAGCTGGAGCCGCCGCCGCGGTTCCGCGCCCGGCTGGCGGAGCTGCGGCGCCTGGCGCGCGAAGGGGACGCCGATGGGATCGTGGAGGCGCTCCGGCAGCTCGTCCCGAGCTACCGGCCGAGCGCTCCACGGGACGGAGCCGGGGCACACGTGCCCACGCTCCCCGTCGGCATCTTCCGGGCGCACGATCCGTTCCGCGCCGATCACCGGGCCGGGCAGGGGCCATGAGGGACGACGAGGTCAGGGGCGACCTGCGCAGGGTCGTGGACGTCCGGGAGCCGGGGCTCGCGGGGCGCCCTGCGCCGGATGCCGCGCCGCTTCCGCCGGAGCGGGCCGGCGAGCCGATGAGCCTGCGCGACCTCGTCCGCGTGCTGCGGTCGGGGCTCTGGGTCGTCCTCCTCGGCGCGGCGATCGGCGTGGCGCTCGGGGCTGCCTACCTGTTCCTGCGGGCTCCCACGTACGCCGCCAACGTCGTCCTCCGGGTCGAACCGAGCACCCCGAGCCTGCCGCGCCTCGACAACATCGCCGCCGCGCTCGGGGAGCTTCCCTCGGAGTCCGAGATGGAGATCCTCCGCTCGCGCTCCCTGCTCGAGTCGGTGGTGAAGCAGCTCGGGCTGGAGATCGAGGCGCACCCGCGCCACCTGCCGGTCGTGGGCGCCGCCTTCGCCCGCCGCCACGGCGGAGAAGGCGTGGCGCCGCCTCGCTTCGGCCTCACGGACTGGGCATGGGGCGGAGAGCGGATCCGGGTCCAGCGGCTGGACGTCTCGGACGACCTGCGAGATCGGTTCCTGCCGCTCACCGCGCTCGGCGAGGGGCGGTTCCTCGTCGATCTCGGGGTCGGCGGCCGGGCCGAGGGCAGCGTGGGACGCCCGCTCACGGCGGTCCGGGGCAAGAGCCGGGTCTCGCTCTTCATCAGCGAGCTCGAGGCCCGGCCGGGCACGAGCTTCCTCGTGCGGCGGCGCGACCCCGACGGCGTGGTGGACGGGCTCCTCCGCCGGCTCACGGTCGCGGAGCGCGGGAAGAAGACGGGGATCCTGGTGGCGGGCCTCGAGGGGGGCGATCCGGCGCGCGTCGCGGCGGTGGTGGACGCCCTCGCCACGGCCTACGTGCGCCAGAACGTGGAGCACCGGTCCGCCGAGGCCTCGAAGACGCTCGCCTTCCTCGAGTCGCAGCTCCCGGGCCTGAAGGAGCGGGTCACCAACGCCGAGGCGGCGCTCAGCGCGTACCAGCGGAAGCACGGCGTGGTGGACCTCCCGCAGGAGACGCAGAGCGCGCTGGCGCAGTCGGCGGAGGTGCAGAAGGAGCTCTCGGAGGTCGAGCTGCAGCGCGCCGAGGTGCGCCAGCGCTTCACCGAGGAGCACCCGCAGATGATCGCGCTCAACGAGAAGATGGAGCAGCTCCGCGCGAAGCTCGCCACCGTGAACGCGCGGATGCGGCGCCTGCCGGAGCAGGAGCTGGACTCTGCGCGCCTGGCCCGCGACGTGAAGGTCTCGGACGAGCTCTACCTCCAGGTGCTCAACCGCGCCCAGGAGCTCCAGGTCGTCAAGTCGGGCACGGTGGGCAATGCCCGGATCGTCGACCGCGCGGTGGTCCCGCGGGAGCCCGTGCGCCCCGAGCCCGCGCCGGTGCTCGCGGTCTCCTTGCTGGTGGGGCTCATGGGCGGCCTCGCCGCCGCCTTCGTCCGGCGGGCGCTCGACGACCGGGCGAGCGACCCCGAGGTGCTGGAGCGCACGACCGGGATCCCGCTCTACGCCAGCATCCCGCACAGCCGGCGGCAGGAGGCGCTCGCGCGCCGCCGCCTCGGCCGGCGCCGCGGCCGGATCCCGGTGCTGGCGGCGGTGGACCCCGGCGACCTCGCCGTCGAGAGCATGCGGAGCCTCCGCACCAGCCTCCAGTTCGCGCTCATGGAGTCGCCGAGCAACGTGGTGGCGATCAGCGGACCGAGCCCCGGGCTCGGGAAGTCGTTCGTGACCGTGAACCTCGCGCACGTGCTCGCCGGGAGCGGGCAGCGGATCCTGCTCGTGGACGGGGATCTGCGCCGCGGGAACCTGCACCGGTACTTCGGGCTGTCGCGCGGTCCGGGCCTCTCGGACCTGGTGGCCGGCGGCGGGCCGCCGGAGATCGCGGTGCGGCGCACCGGCGTCGCCGACCTGGACGTGCTCCCCACGGGGAGCATTCCGCCCAACCCGGCGGAGCTCCTGGGCAGCGACCGCTTCCAGCGCGTCGTCGCCGATCTCTCCGCGCGCTACGACCTCGTGCTGGTGGACACGCCGCCCGTGCTCGCGGTGACGGACGCCGCCCTCGTGGCGCGCGTCGCGGGGGTGCTCCTGCTCGTGCTCCGGGCGGGTCAGAACCCGCTGCGCGAGATCCAGGCGGCCATCCGGAGGTTCGCGCGAGGAGGCGTGCGCGTGCACGGCGCCGTGCTCAACGACGTACTGGCCCGGGGGCGGGGCGCCGAGTACGCCGGGAACTATCATTACGAGTACCGGTCGGCGCCGGACTGAAGCCAACGCCGTGTTCACCCGCGTATTGACGCTCTGTATGGGCAACGTCTGCCGGAGCCCCATGGCGGCTGCGCTTCTCTCGGACCGGCTCGCCCGGCGCGGGCTGCGCTCCACCGTCGAGTCCGCGGGCCTCCACGCCCTGGTGGGCCGCCCGGCCGAGCCGCTCGCGCAGGAGCTGCTCCGGGAGCGCGGCCTCGACCTGTCGGGGCACCGCGCCAGGCAGCTCACCCCCGAGCTCCTCCGCGGCTTCGAGCTGGTGCTGGTGATGGAGGAGCGGCACGAGCGGGCCGTCCACCAGCTCGTCCCCGCGTCGCGCGGTCGCGTGCACCGCATCGGACGCTTCGGCGGCTTCGACGTGCCCGATCCGTACGGGCGCCCGCGGCCGGCGTTCGAGCGGGCGCTCGCCCTCATCGACGAGGGCCTGGCCGACTTCGAGGAGGCGTTCTGGCCGGCCCGGCCCTGAAGACCGGCCTCCTCGCCGCCGCCCTGAGCGTCGCCTCCGGGTGCGCGCTCGCCCCGGGCATGCGGATGAACGAGGGAGCGGCGGTGGACCGGGCACGCGAGACCACCGGAAACGAGAAGTTCCGGATCGAGACCGTCGGACCGGCGACCGTCCGGCGTCTCTCCGAGGCCCGCGCGCTGGCGAGCGCGAACCCCCAGCCCGATCCGCTCGCCGGGGAGGCGGCGTCGTACGTCTACCGGATCGCCCCGTACGACGTCCTGCACGTGATCGTCTGGGACCACCCGGAGCTGACCGTGCCGACCGGGCAGTTCCGGTCGCCCGAGGAGAACGGGAACGCGGTGGCCGCGGACGGGACGATCTTCTACCCGTTCATCGGCACGCTCCAGGTCGGCGGGAAGACGGTGGCCGAGGTCCGGCGCATGATCACCGAGCGGCTCACCCGCGTGATCCCGAATCCGCAGGTGGACGTCCGCGTGGCGGCGTTCCGGGGGAAGAAGGTGCAGGTCACCGGCGAGGTCACCCGCCCCCGGACCGTTCCGCTCACCGACGTGCCGCTCCGGATCCAGGACGCGCTCGCCGCGACCGACGGCTTCACCCCGGAGGCGGACTTCTCGCGGGTGACCCTGTCGCGCGGCGGGAGGACGTTCGTGCTCGACCTGCAGGCGCTCTACGAGGACGGCGACCAGAGCCAGAACTGGCTCCTCCAGGACGGGGACGTCGTCAACGTGCCGGACCGGAGCCGCAACAAGGTCTTCGTCCTCGGCGAGGTGGCGCTGCCGCAGTCGAAGGTGATGATCCGAGGCCGCATGTCGCTCGCCGAGGCGCTCCTCGACCAGACCGGCGGCTTCCTCCCGGCGCAGGCGAACGTCGCGCAGATCTTCGTCATCCGCGGCGAGTACGACGCCCCGATGGTGTTCCGGCTCGACGCGAGCTCACCCGACGCACTCCTGCTCGCGACGCAGTTCCCCCTCGAGCCGCGCGACGTGGTGTTCGTGTCCACCTACGGCCTGACGCGCTGGAACCGCGTCATCGCCCAGATCCTGCCGACGATCCAGACGCTCTGGCAGACGTACGACATCCTGGATCGGACGGGGGCGGTGCCGCGGGGGCGCTGAGCGGACGGCGCGGCCAGATCGCCCAGAAGAAGACCGGCGAGAAGAAGAACGCCTCGAGGATCAGGCGGAAGAAGAACCGCGTCGATGGGTGGACGACCGAGAACGGCGACGCCGGGAGGGGCTGCCAGGGCGACTCGAAGAGCGCCGACGACAACGGCCAGAGCAGCATCACCCCCGCGCCGCCCCGGGTGAGGGTGTCGAGGAGCCCGTGGCTCGCAGCGACCGCGAACGCGACGAGGAGCGTCCGTCCACGGCATCTCCGGAACCACGGGAGGAGCGTCGCGAGCAGCGCCGCCGCGAGCGCCACGGGCAGGGAGTGAAGCGCCCCGCGGTGGGCCCACGCTTCACCCCAGCCTCGCGGGGACAGGACGTCGAGGTCCTGGAACGTCGCGAGGGCGGTGAAGACGGCCGCGAGGCGGAGCGCGGGGCGGACCCCTCCGTGGAGCCTCCAGCCGGCGAGTCCGGCCGCGACGTGTCCGACGGTGGGCACGCTGGATCGTGGTCACCGCCCTCCGCTCGCGCATCGGGCCCCGGGCCGCCCTGCGGGCGTCGCGGCGAGCATCACAGCCCCCGTACCCAGGAGAGCCCGAACACGAAGTCGGGCGCGTTGGAGTTGTAGAACCATCCGGGGCCTGGGTCGGCGGCGAGCCGTCGCCCCAGGGTGAAGTCCTCGGAGAAGAAGGCGGTCACCGCGCCGATGCGGAGGCCGCCCGAGATCTGGTTGTAGGGCCGGAAGAGCGCGTAGTAGGCCGTGGACTCCGGCTCCCGCTGGGCGGCGGGCAACGACCAGCTCCCGCGGAAGAGCGGCGAGGAGAGCCGATCCTCGGCCAGCAGCGCCACCCAGCTTCCGAGGCGGACCACGATCGAGAGGTCCAGGCCCCACTGGAGTCCCGAGGGCCGGAGCGGGAATCCGTGGGGGAGGGGCGAGACGAGGCGGAGCGCGCTCTGGCCGTGCAAGGTGAACCAGCGCGCCGGCGCCACGGTGGCCGCGAGTCCCAGCCCGGCGTCGAGTCCGCCCGAGCCGCTGAGCGTGCCGATGCGGCCGGTGGGGAGCTCGACGTCCGCGCGGATGGCGATCGCCCAGGGAAGCGTGCCGTCGTCGCGCGTCTCGCCGGTGAGGAGGCGGCCCGTCGTGCGCAGCGCGAGGTCGGAGAGGGTCGTGCGCGGGTGGTGGAGATCGGCCAGCGTGCGGCCGCCCTCCTCCGCGAGCGTCAGGTTGACGCCGTTCCGCGGGTGGAACTCGCGCCGGAAGTTCCAGGAGCCGATGACATCGTGCCACTCCTCGATCATGCCGTCGGACCAGCCGCCCCAGCGGGTGAGGACGCGAAGCTCGGCCGTGGTCCACCATCGGTCGAGCCACGGCGCCGAGTCGAGGCGGGACCAGGGCAGGGTATACGAGAGCTGGAGGACGTCCGACTGCGCGTCGTGCTGGACCCAGACGACGCGATCGCCCCGGGCGAGCCGCGTGGGCACCGACCAGTCGTTCGCGAACCACCATCGCACGTCCAGCCGCGCGCCGTCCGGTCCCCGCGCGTCCACCGCCGGCATGTCGAGGAACAGCTCGCGGAAGATCCCGGCCGTCCGCAGTCCGAGCGGACCGTCGTCCACGGCGCGGGCCGGTGCGGCGGTCGCGAGGAGGGCAAGGGAGAGGGCGGCTGCAGGTGCGCGCACCGCGGGATGGTAGCACGGCGCTCGTCTGGCCCGAGCCGCCCCCGGGGTTCCGCAGGGCCGATGCGCTGTCCAATTTCTCGGGACGCGAGGAGATGAGGACGCTCGAGCTCCGCGGGCTCGGGATCACCGGAGGGGGAGCGAAACGTGGCACTCGATCTGAAGAGCGAGAACGGTGTGGAGCTCGGCCGCCAGGAGTTCGACTGGAAGGACATCGCGGGCCGGGTCCCCTACTCGAAGCTCGACGCCGACGCGTTCTCGCGCGTCCGCGTCATCCTCATGAACGGGATCGAGTCGGAGGCGATCCGGTTCTCGCACGTCCTGGCCCGGGGGAGCGACCACGGGCTGCGGCGAGCGCTGGCCGAGGTCCGGCGCAAGGAGCACCACCAGCAGACGCTGGTGAACTGGCTCAACCCGGCGGACCAGTCGGCGCTCGAGACGACCATCGGGTACGAGCAGGTCGCGATCGAGGTGACGGCGCACATCGCCCAGCACGAGCCTGATCCCTACCTCGCCCAGGTCTACCGGTTCGGCCTGCTCGAGGACTTCGACCACATGTACCGGTACGCGTCGCTGCTCGACCGCGTGGAGGGCAAGGACGCGAACGCGATCCTGCAGGGCTACACCGACGTGCAGCCCGGCCGGCCCACGGTCGACGAGCACCGGCACCCCGAGGACGACCTCCGCCGTCACTACGACCGGAAGACGGCCCACCCGCTCTCGAAGCTCAACGCCCTGACGCTGGTCGGCGGCGAGTACCAGACCCACGACTATTACATGCACGTCGGCCCCTTCTTCGCCGACCCGGTCGCGCGCCAGCTCTACGCGGAGATCGCGTCGATCGAGGAGCAGCACGTGACGCAGTACGAGTCGCTCGCCGACCCGATGGAGAGCTGGCTCGAGAAATGGCTCATCCACGAGGCCACCGAGGTCTGGAACTACTGGAGCTGCCTCCAGACCGAGGGCGATCCCCGGCTCAAGGCCGTGTGGGAGCGGTTCCTCGACTACGAGCTCGGCCACCTCGCGGTGGCGAAGGCGGAGTTCCAGCGCCTCGAGAACCGCGATCCGTTCGAGGTGCTCCCGGCGAGCCTCCCCGATCCCATCAAGTACGAGAGCCACCGGAAGTTCGTGCGCGACACGCTCGTGGAGATCGAGCTGCGCGCCTCGGGCCGGGACTTCGTCCCGGCGTCGCAGGAGCCCGAGCGCTCGCTCCTGTACCGCGCGCGCGTGAACGCCTCCGGCTCGCCCTCCACGCTCGTCTCCGAGGGGTTCGCGTGGCACCCCGGAACCGAGCTCACCGTCGCGCCACCCTCCGTTCACTGAGAGAGATCGCCATGGCCGAGCACGACACGAAGCCGACCGACCTGGGGAAGAACCGCACCGGGGTGCAGGCGAACCCCATCATGACCAAGGAGATGCTGGACAACTCGAGCGCGGTGCCCTCGAACCCGCAGGGCGCGATGGCCATCGCGACGGTGCGCGCCGAGCACTCGAAGGAGGCGCCACCCGTCGGGACCATGCCCGTTCCCGGGAACGTGAAGGGGATGGCCAAGACGGCGATGAAGGCGCTCCAGGGCGAGAAGGCGAGTGTGTTCCTCGACAAGCTCGGGGAGCGGCTCGCCTTCGAGCGGACCGGGACGCGGATCTACGACGCGATCGTCGCGAAGCTCCCCGCCTCCTCCACCGGGAAGGATCCCTTCCCGCCCGACGAGCTGCGCCGCTTCCGGGACGAGGAGCACGCCCACTTCCTGCTGTGCAAGGAGGCGATGGAGCAGATGGGGGGCGACCCGACGGCGGTCACCCCCTGCGCGGACGTGGCCGGCGTGGCGTCCGAGGGGATCGTGAAGGTGGTCACCGATCCGCGGACGACGCTCACCCAGTGCCTCGACGCGCTCCTCATCGCCGAGCTCACCGACAACGACGGATGGAAGACGCTCATCACGATGGCCGAGGCGATCGGCCAGGACGACCTCGCCCGGAGGTTCACGGACGCTCTCGCCGAGGAGGACGTCCACCTCCAGACGATCCGCGAGTGGCTGGCGAAGCGGCTCGAGGGGCAGCTCGGGGCGAAGATGCCGTCGGCGGAGTTCGGGGAGCCGGCGTCGCCTACTTGAAGTCGTCCGACCGGATCCCATGCTTCCGGAGCAGCCGGTGCAGGCTCTCGCGCTCGAGCCCCGCACGCTCGGCGGCGCGCGTGACGTTCCCGCCAAACTCCGCGAGGAGCGCCACGAGGTAGTCGCGCGACACGCGCTCGCGCGCTCCCGCCACGGCCTCCCGGTAGGGGAGCCTCGCGAGCGACGCCGCGTCGGCGGCGATCGGCGCGGGCGTGGCGCTCGCCACCTCGGCCGGGAGGTCGGCGACGCCGATCCGCTCGCCCGCGCTCACCGCGACGGCCCGCTCGATCGCGTTCTCGAGCTCGCGGACGTTGCCCGGCCAGGGGTACCCCGCGAGCCGCGCCAGCGCCTCGGGCTCGAACCCGGCGAGCTCCCGCCGGAGCGCGCGCGCGTGCTTCGCGAGGAAGTGGCCGGCGAGGAGGGGGACGTCGTCCGCCCGCTCGCGGAGCGGCGGCAGCGTCACCGGGAACACGTGGAGCCTGTAGAAGAGATCCTCGCGGAACCGCCCGGCCTTCGCCTCCTCGCGCAGGTCGCGATGCGTGGCGGCGATCACCCGCACGTCCACCTTCACCGGCTGCGTGTCCCCGACGCGGCGGATCTCCTTCTCCTGGAGCGCCCGGTTGAGCTTCACCTGCGCCGGGAGCGGGAGCTCGCCCACCTCGTCGAGGAAGAGGGTGCCGCCCTCCGCCTCCTCGAACAGCCCCGGCTTCGCCGCCGCGGCGCCGGTGAACGCGCCGCGGGCGTGCCCGAACAGCTCGCTCTCGACGAGGTCGGGCGGGAGCGCCCCGCAGTTGACGGGCACGAACCGCCGCTCCCTGCGCGCCGAGTGGTAATGGATCGCCCGCGCGGCGAGCTCCTTTCCCGTCCCGGTCTCGCCCATGAGGAGCACGGTGATGTCGAGGCCGGCCGCCTTCTCGAGCAGCGCGAACGCCTCGCGCAACCGCGGGCTCCGCCCGACGAGGTTGTGGAACGCCTCGGCCGTGCCCGGCCCGGCCTGGCGGCGCGCCTCGTCGCTCCGGCGCTTCCGCTCCGCCGCCCGCGCCACCACCCCCACGGCCGCATCGGGGTCGAACGGCTTCTCCAGGTAGTCGAAGGCGCCCTGCTTCATGGCCCGGACCGCGTCGGCGACCGTGGCGTAGCCGGTCATCATCACGACCTCGGTCTCCGGCGCGCGGGCCTTCACCGCCGCGAGGAGCTCGAAGCCGTCCGCCCCCGGCATCCGGATGTCCGTCACCACCACGTCGTACCCGCGCGTGGCGACGAGTGAGAGCGCCCGGGCCCCGTCCTCCGCCTCCTCGACCGCGTACCCGTCCTCGAGGATCCGCACGAGCAGCTTGCGCAGGTTCTCCTTGTCGTCCACCACCAGGACGCGCGGGGCCATGGGGAAAGAGTGTAGCGGAGGTAAGGGACGGCCGCCGCTACGCGACACATGCCCACTCGGCTCGGCCCCCCCGTTGCGATATCCTGCGCTCCTGTCTCGCATCGTCCGCACGGGATGCCCTCGAGAACCGCCGCCAACCCTCCCGCCGGAGCCTTCGGCGGACGCACCCCGTCGCGCTGGACCGCGTTCGGGCTCGCCGCCCTGCTGGGGTTCGCCATCTGCGGGACGGGCCTCGGCCTGTACCGCAGCGAGGCGTCCGCCTTCCGCCGGCAGCGAGCCGCGGAGCTGGACGCGCTGGCCGCACTCAAGGTCGATCAGGTCCTCCAGTGGCGGGGCGAGAAGATCGCCTCCGCGGAGTCGCTGGCCGCGGACGCGCGTCACCTGATCCAGGAGACGTCGGCCGCGGCGATCGGCGGCGCGCCCGCTGCACGCCAGGTGAACGCATGGCTCGACGGCCTGAAACGGACGGGAGACGTGGTGGGGGTGGCGCTCGTCGACTCCGCCGGGGTGTTCCACGTCCGGGCGGGCGCGGACGTGACCTCCGACCACTCCGTCACGCGCGTCCGCGGCGCGCTCGTCGTCGCAGAGGCGACCGGAGCGCCGTGGTTCTCCGACGTCCAGGTGGACGAGGGCGGACTCCACGTGGACGTGATCGCTCCGGTCCGCCTCGACGGCCAGCTCGTGGGCGGCGTCTTCCTGCGGATCGACCCCGAACGGCGCCTCTTTCCGATGCTCCTCCAGTGGCCGGTCTCCAGCAGCCCCTCCGCGGAGACGATGCTCGCGCGCGCCGACGGGGAGGGCGCGCTCGTCCTGAACCGGCTCCGGCACGCCGTGGACGCGCAGATGCGGCTCCGGATCGGCCCCCGCGATCCCGGCGCCGAGGCCCTCCTGGCGGCGGTCCGCGCCGAACGGACCTCCGGCCCGGGGCTCGACTACCGGGGCGTCTCCTCGATCCTGGCCACGCGGGCGGTACCCGATTCCACCTGGGCGGTGATCGTCAAGGTGGACGCCGCGGAGGCGTTCTCGCCGCTCCGCGAGCGGTTCCTCTGGACGTTGGCGACCGCGGTGGCGCTCGCGGTCTCCGCCGCCCTGGCCGTCGCGCACTGGTGGCGGAGCCGTCGCGAGGCGGCCCGGCGCGAACGCGACGCCCTGGCCCGCCGCGTGGAGTTCCTCTCCCGGTGGGGCAACGACATGGTGTTCCTCGTGGACGAGGACCAGCGGATCGTGGAGGCGAACGAGCGCGCGGAGGCGCTGCTCGGCTACGGGCGGGAGGAGCTGCTCGGTCTCACGCTGCGCGATCTCCGCGATCCGGACACGCTCGGAGATCTCGGCGCGCGCGTCTCCTCGCAGCTCGCCGCCGGATGGGGCCACTGGGAGACGCGGCACCGGCGAAAGGACGGCACGACGTTCCCCGTCGAGGTCGCGGTCCAGGTCGAGCGTTCGGCGGGGAGGGCGTGGTTCCACGGGATCGTCCGGGACATCACCGAGCGCAAGCGGTCCGAGGACGCGCTGCGCGCAAGCGAGGCGCGGTTCCGCGCCGCGTTCGACGGCGTGCCGCTGGGCATGGTCCTCCTCGACCGGGAGGGGCGGATCGTCGAGACGAACCGCGCGATGCAGTCGATGCTCGACAGGCAGGAGGCGGAGCTCCGGGGGATTGTGTACCGGGACCTCGTCCACCCCGAGGACGCCCCGGCGACCGAGGAGCGGCTGGCGCGGCTCCGCCAGGGCGTCGAATCGCTCGAGGGCACCGCTTGCCGCCACCGGCGGCAGGACGGGACCTGGCTGCACGCGCAGGTGAGGGCCTGCGCGCTCGCCGGCGAGGACGGAGCGCCGGTGTACGCGCTCGCGATGATCGAGGACGTCTCGGATCGGCGTCGCATGGAGGCCCAGCTCCGGCTCGCCGACCGCATGGCGTCGATGGGGACGCTCGCCGCCGGGATGGCCCACGAGATCAACAACCCGCTCGCCTTCATCCTCGCGAACGTCGAGTTCGCGATCCGGGAGCTCCGGCGCGACGGCACGAACCAGGACGTGGTCGTCGCCCTCGAGGAGGCGCGGGAAGGAGCGACGCGGGTCCGGGAGATCGTGCGGGACCTGAAGACGTTCTCGCGCGCCGACGACGAGAGCCGCGAGTCCCTGGACGTGAACCGCGTGCTCCGCTCGGCCCTCTCGCTCGCCTCGAACGAGATCCGCGCGCGCGCCCGGCTCGAGATCGAGCTCGGCGACGTTCCGCGCGTCCTCGGGAGCGAGCACCGGCTCGGCCAGGTGCTGCTCAACCTGCTCATCAACGCCGCCCAGGCCATCCCCGAGGGCCGACCCGACGCGCACTCCGTCCGTGCCGCGACGGGCGTCCACACGGACGGCCGGGTGGTGATCAAGATCGCCGACGACGGGGAGGGGATCCCGGCCCCGCTCAAGGCGCGCATCTTCGACCCGTTCTTCACCACGAAGCCCGTCGGCGTGGGGACAGGCCTGGGGCTCTCGATCTGCCACGGCATCGTGGTCGCCATGGGCGGGGAGATCACCGTGGAGAGCGAGACGGGCTGCGGCTCGGTCTTCCGCGTGCTCCTCCCCGCCGCGCCCGCCGATGCCTCGGAGCGGCCCGGCGCACAGCCGCACGCGCCCTCCCGCCGGGCGAGGCTCCTCGTGATCGACGACGAGCCGCTCGTGTGTCGCGCCCTGCAGCGCATCCTCGCTCCGCCGCACGACGTCCAGGTCCAGGAGAGCGGGCATGGCGCGCTCACGCTGCTCGAGCGCGAGGACGGCTGGGACCTGGTCATCTGCGACCTCATGATGCCGGACCTCTCCGGCATGGACCTGCATGCGATCGTGGCCGCGCGCGCGCCGCGCCTGGCCGAGCGGTTCGTCTTCCTCACCGGGGGCGCGTTCACGCCCTCCGCGCGGGAGTTCCTCGAGCGCGTGCCGAACGAGCGCGTCGAGAAGCCCTTCGAGGCGGCAGAGTTCCGCGAGCTCGTGGCGAGGTTGCTCCGCGCGGTGCCGCACGGGAGAAGCTAGTGGCCGGGCCCGGGCCCTCGGAGTCGGAGGGCCGCATCGCGCAGGTTCCCTGGGACGCGCTCGCCGGCTTCGCCCCCGAGCTCGACGCACCGCTCGCGGAGATCCTCGCGGGCGCCGCCGCGGAGCGCGTCCTCGATCGCCTCCTCCGGCGGCTCGCGCCGCTGTCGCGTGCGTCCCGCGCTGCGGTCGCAGAGGCGATCTTCGGCGTCGCCCTCTGGCGCCGGCGGCTCCGGAACGCGCTCGGCCGCGCCGACGCTCCGCCCCGCCACCTCCTCGCCGCGCTGCTCCGGGACC
>JAEZXM010000005.1 GCA_023419875.1 Pseudomonadota bacterium
GCTCGGCGCGGCGGCGCTCCGGGTCGAGGCCACCGTCCCGGCCGTGGATCTCGAGCGCGCCGGCGGGGGCGCCGCGGTCCCGCTCGCCGGGATGGTGGAAGCGAAGCTCCGCGGCGAGGGCACGCTCGACCGCCCGTCGCTGACCCTCGACGCCTCGGGTCGCTCGATCCGAGTCCTGGGCCGGCCGCTCGGGGCGATCCGGGTGACGGCGCGCGCCGGGGGCGACCGCGCCACCGCCGAGCTGGAGCTCGCCCCGCCCGCGGGCGGAAGGCTCCAGGCCACGGCGACGATCCACGCACCCGTGTCGATCGCCCTCCGGGGGGAAGCGCTGCGCACCGCGCCCGCCGAGGTGAAGGTGCGGGCCGAGGCGGTGGATCTGGGCTTCCTCCCTGCGATCGCCCCGGGGACGATCCGCTCCGCGGTGGGCCGCCTGGAGACGAGCCTCGTCGCGACGGGCCCGCTCGCGGACCTGGCGCCGCGCGGCACGGTCCGGATCGCGGACGGACGGCTCGGGCTCCTCGACTACGGCGACTGGTCCGGGATCTCCCTCGACGGCAGCATCGGCCCGGACGCCATCGAGCTCCGCAACCTCGCAGCGCGAAGGGGCGAGGGGACCCTCGCCGTGCGGGCCTCGCTCCGCGGGCTCTCGACGCCGACCGCGCAGCTCGACGGCCGCATCGACGCGCGGCGGCTCACGATCTCGCGCGTGGGCACGGACCTCGCGACCGTGACCGTGGGGGTGAGGCTCTCCGGCTCGTACCGCGATCGGAAGCTCGAGGCTCGGCTCGACGTGCCCGAGGGACTGGTCCAGCTCGCCGACCAGCTCCCGCGCGAGCTGCAGTCGCTCGAGAAGCGGCCCGACATCGTCGTGGGCACGAAGCCGCCGCCGCGGAAGGAGAAGTCCGCGGCGGCGCCCTCCGCGCCGGGGCCGGCGAGCCGCCCCATCGCGATCACGGTCCGCCTGGTCGCGCCCGGCCGGTTCGTCGTGCGGCGGGACTCGCCGCGCGTCTTCCTCGAGCTCAGGGCCGACGCCACCTACGAGCGCCCGGGACGGGGCGCCTTCATGTCCGGGACGGTCGAGGTGGTGCGCGGCACCGTCGAGCCGCTCAGCGACCGGAGGTTCGAGGTGAAGCGAGGGCGCATCACCTTCACCGGCGGACCGCCGAGCGCCGCCCTGCTCGACGTCGAGGCGACCTGGGTGCATCCCTCGGCCGCGGTCACCGTGACGGTCAACGGACCGATCACCAAGCCCGCGATCGCGTTCCGCAGCCAGCCGCCGCTCGACGACCAGCAGATCGCCCTCCTCATCGCCACCGGCCAGACCCAGTCGACCGCCAGCGCCGCCGCCCGCGGCGGGAGCGCGATCGACCAGAGCGCCGCTCAGAGGCTCGGCTTCGCCGTCTTCAACACGTTCCTTCGCGACCAGCTCCCGCTCCCCACCGCCGACGTGAGCATCGACGCCTCCGCCGCGCGGGTGGGCGGCTACATCCCCGGCACGCCGGTCTTCATCGGGTACACCCGCCGCTTCGGCGACCGCCGGAAGCCCGGCGAGAACCAGAACGAGGTGCGGGTCGAGTACTCCATCGACCAGGACTGGACCCTGGAAGGCCGATGGGGCGCCAACTCCGGCGCGGCGAGCCTCATGTGGTCGAAGGACTATTGATCGCGGAGCGACCGCGGGCGCTCCGCCAGAGCACGCGGGCGATCCAGGCGGCGAGGACGAGCCACAGGATCGTCCGCACCACCGCCTCGGCATGGAAGACGTGGTCCGTGAACCAGGGGTCCCAGCGCCGCCCGCGCACCTCGAAGGCCGCCCAGTAGTCGAAGAGGGAGACGGCGGTCAGGGCGCCGAACAGCGGCCAGGGGGCGGCGGCGAGCGCGCCCGCGAGGAACCCGTAGAGCGCGTACTGAGGGCTCCAGATCTTGTTCGTCGCGATCCAGACGGTGAGCGCGAGCGCTGCCCCGAGCCGGACCGCGCGGCCGTCCGCCTCGCCGCGCCTTGCGGCCGCGTACGCCGCCCAGAGCGCGAAGGCGCTCGCGGCGAGGAGCGGTCCCGAGGAGAGGACCTCGACGAGGGGGGTGGGGCTCAGGTATCCGGCGGCGGCGTAGCGCACCGGCTCGCGTCCGAGGTGCAGCGCGTGCCAGACGGAGTTCTCCGCGCCCCGCTCCGAGTTGAACCGGTAGAACCAGGCCCAGGCTCTCGGCGCCGCGAGGGCGGCGGGAAGGTTCACCGCGAGCACGGTGCCGGCGAGCGCCAGGCCGGGCGCCACGAGCGCCCGGAGCCGGCGGCCCGGCACGGCCGCGCCCGCGAGCGCCCCTGCCGCGGGCAGGACGAGGACGCCCGGGAAGAGCTTGGCCGAGATCCCGAGCCCGGTCGCCGCCGCGCCTCCGGCGACGCGCCCGTGCGCGAGGAGCATGGCCGCGAACGCGAGGAGCGCGATCGGGAGGAGGTCCCAGTTGAGCCCCGCGTAGAGCGCGAGCGCGGGCGTCGCGACGAGCCACGCCGGACGCGTCCCCGGGGTCCGCTCGAGCGCGCGCTGGGCCGCGAGCAGGCAGAGCGCGAGCAGCAGGTAGGTGGCCGTGAAGTGGCCCGCGGCGCCGCCGGGCACCCAGTGCGGGAGCCAGAGGAAGAGCCCGAGCAGCACCGGGTACTCGATCCGATCGTCGAGGTAGGGGCGTGGGTGGCCGCCGCCGAGGTAGCGGTCGCCGTGCAGGGCGATCACGTCGGAGTAGGCGAGGTTCTGGAAGGACCAGAAGCGGTAGCCCCCGCCGGTGTGGGCGAGGCCGCGCGCCAGGTTCGCGTACCCGAGGGCGAGCCACAGGAGGGCCAGGGCGAGCGGGAGGCGGCGGGGCACCGGGGGGCATGATACTGGATGCGCGTGCTGGAGTTCGTCGACCGTTTCGCCGCCTGGATGGCGGAGGCGCTCACGCGGACCGGCCCGCTCGCGCCGGCGATCCTCTGCCTGGCGAGCTTCGTCGAGTACGTCTTCCCGCCGTTCCCGGGCGACCTCGTGGTGGTCCTCGGGGCCTGGTACGCCGTCGAGGGGAAGATCTCGTGGGCCCTCGCCTTCGTCGCCGTGACGGCGGGCGCGATCCTCGGCTCGTTCGTGGACTACGCCGCAGGCCGATGGCTCTCGCCGCGGCTCGACGCCCGTGCCGCGCGCCGCGGACCGATCTCGGCCGAGCGCCTCCACCGCTTCGTCCATGCCTACCGACGCTGGGGGCCCGCGCTCCTCGTCGCGAACCGCTTCCTTCCCGGTGCGCGGGGGTTCATCTTTCTCGCCGCAGGCGCGGCGGGCATTCCGCTCGCGCGGGTGCTCCTGCTCGGCGCCGTCTCCGCCGCGCTCTGGAACGCCGTGCTCCTCGCCGCGGGAGCGCTCCTCGTCAAGAACCTCGACGAGCTGCGGGCGCTCCTCGGCCGCTACCAGGCGGCGGCCTGGGCGGCGGTCGTGGCC
>JAEZXM010000081.1 GCA_023419875.1 Pseudomonadota bacterium
CGCCCGCGGCCCGGGCCGGCGCCATGTTCCCACCGCACGATGCCCAGCATCTCCAGGTGACCGAGCTCATCGGCTGGACCAGCTCTGCAATCCTCCTCCTCACCCTGACCTCCCAGGTCCGAAAGCAGTGGCGAGAGCACCGGAGCGAGGGAGTGTCCCGCTGGCTCTTCGTCGGCCAGACCGCCGCCTCGGTCGGCTTCACCGTCTACAGCTGGCTCGTCGGCAACTGGGTGTTCGTGGCGACCAACGCCCTCATCCTGCTCAACGCCGTGTTCGGCGTCTGGCTGACCTTTCACCAGCGCCGCGCGGGGCAGCGGGGGCGTACGCGCGCGATCCGTACGCGCCAGCAGCCCGCCTGAAGCCGGACGCGGCGAGATGCGGACCTTCCCGGGAGCCGGGCCGGCTCCGCTGGCGCCCGCCGATTCGCGAGGGCTCCGGACGCACGGTACGATGGGCGCATGCCCCAGCACCTCGAGCTCTTCTTCTCGCTCGGCCTCGCGCTCGCGGCGGGCCTCCTCATCGGCCTGGAGCGCGAGCGCTCCGCCCCGCGAGACCCCACCACGAACTCGTTCGTCGGCGGCGTCCGGACCCATCCCCTCGTCGCGCTGGTCGGGGGGGTGGCGCCCCTGTCGGCGCGCCAGCTCGGCATCACCCCCGTGCTCCTCGCCTTCCTCGCGGTGGCGGCGCTCCTCGCGGTGAACTACGCAGGCGACGTCATCCGGGGCGGGCACCGGGGCATCACCTCCGAGGCTGCGTTCCTGCTCTCGTTCCTGCTCGGCGTCCTGGCGCTCACGCGGGGCGTGATCGAGCCGCTCGGGAGCCGCGCGCTCGTCGTGGCCGGCATCGCGGTGGTGGCGACGTTCCTGCTCTCCTCGAAGCACACGCTCCACCCGCTCGTGCGCCGCACGAGCGGCGAGGACGTGGCCGGGACGCTCAAGTTCCTCGTGGTGGCGGTCGTGGTGCTGCCGCTCCTCCCGGACCGCACGTACGATCCGTACGAGGTGCTCAACCCGTACAAGCTGGGCCTCCTCGTGGTGCTCATCTCCGGCGTCTCGTTCCTGGGGTACGCCACCATCCGGCTGCTCGGCCCGGAGCGCGGGCTCGGCGTCACCGGCCTCGTCGGCGGTCTCGTCTCCTCGACCGCCGTCACGCTCGCGATGTCCGCACGCGTGCGGGAGCGCCCGGAGCTGGCGGAGCCCGGGGCCGTGGCCGTGATGCTGGCCTCGACGATCATGTTCTTCCGGGTCCTCCTGGTCGTGGCGGTGATCTCTCCCGCCCTCCTCGGCCGTCTCGTCTACCCCATGTTCATCGGCGCGGCCGGAGGCCTCGTCGCCTGCTGGCTCCTCTGGCGGAGGTCGCGCCGCGCCGCCCTGCCACCCTCCGGCATCCAGCTCCGGAACCCCTTCGATCTGGGCCACGCCGTCTTCTTCGCCCTCCTGTTCGGCGCGGCCCTCCTCGGCACCAAGGCCGCGTCCGTCCACCTGGGCGCGGGAGGGACGCTCGCCGCAGCAGTCCTCGCAGGAGCAACCGACGCGGACGCGGCCGCCATCTCGGTCGCAGTCCTGACGCGCACCGAAGGGATCGCGCTCGGCTTCGCGACGGTCGCCGTCTTCGTGGGGGTGGCCTCCAACACCGTGGCGAAGGGGCTGCTCGCGCTCTCGAGCGGCGGGGCCCGGTTCGGAAAGCTCGTCCTGGGGGCGCAGCTCCTCGTGCTCGCTGCCGGCGCCGCGGGGGCGGCGCTGGCGTTCGTGCTCTGAGGGCCGTTGGCCCTCCGCCGCTCAGCGAGGGCCGTACAGCGCCGCCACGACGGCGCCGAACGCGACGTGCGCGATCAGCGTGGCCGCCGGCGTCCCGAGCCCATAGTGGAGGGCGAGAGCACCCGGCGGCTCGAGCGGCGCGTTCTCGGTGGGACCGGCGGAGGAGCTGGCCATGCGCGGGTGGATCCCGGGCAAGACCGGCATCGCCACCACGACCACGAACAACCCATGGACGAATCCGGTCGCCGCCCCCGCCCACCAGTGGAACACCCCGAACGCGTGGAAGAGGCCCACGTGCGCCAGCGAGAACGCCCAGCCGTTCAGGAGGTGGAAGACGACGCCGAGCGCGCGCGCCCGGTCGCGATCCGGGACCAGCATCGTGCCGAGCAGGTAGGGAAGGCTCATGCGCGTCCACCCCACCGCCTGCGTCCCGGCGAGGAACAGGGTGAGCAGCACCGTGCCCGCGAAGCCCGCTCCCAGCCAGCCCGGAACGTTCATGCACGCGCCTCCCCTTCCCGCGCCTCGCGCGGAGGTCTCGCCTCGGCCCGCGCACGGCGCCCGATGGCCAGCGCCGCGTCCAGCAGGCCCACGTGCGTGAAGGCCTGCGGGAAGTTCCCGAGCGCCGCGCCCGTGCCCGGCTCGATCTCCTCGGCGAACAGCCCCACGTCGTTGGCGTGTGCGCAGGTCGCCTCGAACGTGCGCCGGGCGTCGTCGAGCGACCCGCCGCCGCGCGCCAGGTACTCCGCCTCCCAGAACGAGCAGGCGCCGAAGGCGCCCTCACCCGCCGCGAGGCTCGGCTCGTAGCGGTACAGGAGGCCGGGGCCCGCCCCGAGCCGCGCCCGGACCCGGCGCCAGGTCGCGCGCATCCGGGGCGACGCCGCGTCCGCGAAGCCGTACCAGGGGAGGAGCAGGAGGGCCGCGTCCACGCGATCGCCGCCGAGGTCGGCGACGTAGCTCCCGAGCCGCTCGCTCCAGCCCTCGCGCTCCACCCGCTCCCGGATGTCGCGCCGGTGCTCGTCGAAGGCCTGCGCCGGGATCCGCCGGAGCTTCCCGGCGGCGTGGAGCGCCAGCAGGCGGTCGAGCGCGGTCCAGGCGAGGACGAGCGAGTGCGTCCGGAGGCGCGGCGGCTCGCGAGGCTCCCAGATGCCGCTGTCGGGTTCCTGCCAGTGCGCGCAGACGAACTTCCCGAGATCCCGCAGGAGCCCCTGCGTTTCGCCGTCGAGGACGGTCTGCGGGCCGACGATCTGCGCCACGGCGTCCACCACCTCGCCGTACGGATCGAGCTGGTGCTGTTCGTCGGCGCCGTTGCCGACGCGGACGGGCCGCGCGCCGCCGTGCCCGGCGAGGTGGACGAGCTCCCGCTCCCGCGGCGGGCTCCGCCCGTACACGTCGTAGAGGACGCGGATGCGGGGCCGCGTGAGCCTCGTCGCGTGCAGGAGCCAGGCGACGAACCGCGCCGCCTCCTCGCCGTGCCCGAGTCCCTGGAGCGCCCGCACCGTCAGCGAGGCGTCGCGCGGCCAGCAGTACCGGTAATCCCAGTTCAGATCGCCGCCGGGCCGCTCCGGCAGCGAAGTGGTGGGGGCGGCGACGATCGCCCCCGACGGCGCGAAGACGAGCAGCTTCAGCACGAGGGCGCTGCGGACCACGGCGTCGCGATAGGGCACGTCGTCCGGGACGCCCGTGGAGAAGCGGCGCCAGGTCGCGACCGCCCGCCGGAGCTCTCCGTGAACGCGCGGCCCGAGCGGCAGCAGCACCGCGGGGGCCTCCTCATCGTGGGAGAGCGAGAGGTGCAGCTCCTCGCCCGCGCGGAGCCGGGCGCGCCCGCGCACCACGCCGTCGCCGCCGAGCGCCAGCGGAGTGGTCGCACGGAGAGTGTAGAGACCGCCGCGGCACTCCAGCCGGGCACCGAGCGGCCCGGCCTGCCGGAGCCGCGCCGGGTGGGTGCCGAAGTCGGGCCGGAGGTCGGCCTCGATCTCCACCTCCACCTCGCCCTCGTCGCAGGAGGCGAGTCGCAGGATCTCGTGGCCCGGTGCGAGGCCGCGCTCGGGCGGGAGCGCCATCCAATCGGTGAGCCGGAGCACGCCGCCCGGGGCGAAGAAGCGCGTCTCCAGCACGTGCGTGCCGTCGAGATACCGCCGCGATGCCCGCGCCGCCCCCGCGGGCCCGACCCGCAAAGCCCCGCCGCGCTCCGGGTCGAGGAGCGCGGCCAGGACCGCGGGGCTGTCGAAGGCGGGCCAGCAGAGCCAGTCGATCGTCCCGTCGGCCGCCACGAGGGCCGCCGAGCGCCCGTCCCCCAGGACGGCGTGGCTGGAGATCGCCTGCGCTCGCACCACGATCCGCTCCACGGGGCACCAGACGACCCGAGGCACGAGCCCCACGGGCGACGCCCGCGAGGCTCGTGCAGCGAGCCGGCTCTACAGCGACTTCAGGTACTCCACGAGATCCGTCTTCTGCTCGTCCGTGAGCCCAAGCGAGCGCCGCTCGTCGTACCGATCCACGACCTCCTCCAGCGTCGCGGCAGACCCGTTGTGGAAGTACGGCGGGTGCTGCCAGATGCCCCTGAGCGGCGCCGTCCGGTACTGCTTGGTGGCGGTGCGCGACGCGTAGCTCGGGACGCCCTCGGGCTCCGGCTCACCCATGGAGTCCTCCACCGGGTGCAGCCGTTCGTTCGCGTCGGTGAACTCGGGTCCGCTGTGGCAGGTGGCGCACGCGCCGGGGCCGTTGAACACCTCGCGCCCGCGCTCGGCGGCCGCGGGATCGAAGCTGCCCTCGGGCGGCGGCGGGGCCTCGAGCGAGAGCTGGTACGCCTCGAGGGCGGGCAGCTTGTCGCTGATCAGATCCTCGGTGCCGTTCGTGACGCTCACGCCGATCCGCTCGTCCTCGAACGTCCCGTGGCCGCCCATCTGCGTGATGCCCACGTACCGGTTCCAGTACTGGACGCGCCCGTTGGTCGGGTCGCCGTCGCCGGTCGCGGTGATCCTGTCGATCCCCTGGAGCCCGTACGCCGGCGGGATGACCTGTGGCCCGTTCAGACCGTCCAGGTTGAACCGCGGATCATACTTGCCCGGCCCCCACGAGCCGTAGACCTCCTTCGCCGGCTCGTCGAGAGCGGGCGAGAGGGCGATGATCGCGCCCACGTTCAGGTCCCGGTTCGGCCAGCCGTCGAGCCGCTTGCCGACCCCCGGGGCGAACGAGTCGTCCACCGTCGAGTGGCAGAGCGCGCAGGTGACGCCCAGCCGGGTGAGCTGGTCCACGCCGTCGACGTTCTCGATCGTGCCCTTCAGCCCGACGACCGCATCGAGCTTCAGCAGCGCGATGGTGGTGGCGGGATCGGTGAGGCTGATCGCGCCGGACTGGATGCCGGAGACCACGTCCGGGGGAAGGGCCTCCGCGTCCACCTTCAGGCCGACGGACAGCGCCGTGGTGGGATCGACCGTGGCGACCACCTCGTGCATCCGGAGCTGGTCGGTCCACTGGGTCTCGTCACCGAAGGTGTCGAACCGGAAGATCTGCCTCCCCTCGGCGATCTCCTCCTCGTTGCTCCGGCCCGAGTCGCCGTCGTCGCACGCGGCTGCCCCGACCATCGCGAGGCAGAGGAAACCCAGCCGGAATGGCCGGGGGAGGCGCGCGCGGCCTCCGTGTGGGCGATCCCAAGAACCCGTCTTGTCGATCATGTACGACCCCTCCTGTGAGGCGAAGCATCGAGCCCAGCACGACCGGTCGGGCGCGACCCCGCCTCCGGAGTCTGGACATCGGTTCGATGCGGTGCCGCACTTCGGGTGACAAGCGCGCGCGAAGCCGCTTGGGGCGCGCGGGACCGCGAACCCCGGCGGATTCACCACCGGTGGGGCGATAGACGAGCCGGCAGGCGCCGCCCATGGAGGCGGCGGACCTGCCGGCCGCAGCCGTTCACGATCGGTGCAAAGCCGCGTGGTACTCCTGCAGGCTCCTGACCTCTTCTGCGCCCTTCCGGCGCGCGGCGATGCCCTGCGCCGCCGCGAGGGCGCCCGCCGCGGTGGTCACGTAGGGCACCCGGGCCCGGATGGCCGCCTTGCGCAGGTAGGCGTCGTCGTGAGCGGAGAGCCGGCCGGCGGGGGTGTTCACGAGGAGCTGGATCTCCCCGTTCTTGATGGCGTCCGCGATGTGAGGCCGCCCCTCGTGGACCTTGAGGACGAGGTCCGCGGAGATCCCGTTCTGCGCGAGGAACGCCTTGGTGCCGCGGGTCGCGAGGAGGCGGAACCCGAGCTCCCGGAACAGCCGCGCGGCTTCGAGGATGCCCGGGCGATCCTGCTCCGCGACCGTGACGAGCACCGTCCCCTCGAGCGGGAGCGGCGAGCGGGTGGCCTGCTGCGCCTTGAAGAAGGCGAGCCCGGGGCTCTTCGCCAGCCCCAGCACCTCGCCGGTGGAGCGCATCTCGGGCCCGAGCACCGGGTCCACCTCGGGGAACATGTAGAAGGGGAAGACCGACTCCTTCACCCCGAAGTGCGGGATGGGCCGGCGGACGACCTTCAGGTCCCGGAGCTTCATGCCCAGCATCACCTGGGCGGCGACGCGAGCCATGGGGATGTCGCAGACCTTGCTGACGATCGGCACCGTGCGGCTCGCGCGCGGGTTCGCCTCGAGCACGTACACCGTGCCGCCGGCGATGGCGTACTGCACGTTGATGAGGCCGATGACCTTCAGCTCCAGGGCGAGCCGCCGCGTGTAGTCCTCGATGGTGGCGAGATGCTCCTTCGAGATGTTCACGGGCGGGATGATGCAGGCGGAGTCGCCGGAGTGGACCCCGGCCATCTCCACGTGCTCCATCACCGCCGGCACGAAGGCGTCGGTGCCGTCGCAGATCGCGTCCGCCTCCGTCTCGATCGCGTCCTGGAGGAAGCGGTCCACGTAGATCGGCCGCTCCGGGGTCACCTCGACCGCGCGGGTGACGTAGTGCCGGAGCATTTCCTCGTCGTGGACCACCTCCATCCCGCGCCCGCCGAGCACGTAGGACGGGCGCACGATGAGCGGGTAGCCCATGCGGCGCGCCAGGGCGAGCGCCTCGTCCCCGTTCCGGGCGAGCCCGGACTCCGGCTGCGGGATGCCGAGCTTCCGGGCCACGGCGGCGAACCGCTCGCGGTCCTCGGCGAGATCGATGGTCTCGGTGCTCGTCCCGAGGATCTTCACGCCGGCCTGCTCCAGCTGGCGGGCGATGTTGAGCGGAGTCTGCCCGCCGAACTGGACCATCACGCCCTCGGGCTTCTCCTTCTGGTAGATGGCGAGGACGTCCTCGACCGTCACCGGCTCGAAGTAGAGGCGGTTCGAGGTGTCGAAGTCGGTGGAGACCGTCTCGGGGTTGCAGTTCACCATGATCGACTGGTAGCCGGCGTCCCGCAGCGCGAAGGCGGTGTGGACGCAGCAGTAGTCGAACTCGATCCCCTGCCCGATCCGGTTCGGGCCGCCGCCGAGGACCATCACCTTCTTCGCGCCGGGGGTGGGCGCGACCGCGTCCGGCGCCCGGTAGGTCGAGAAGTAGTAGGCGGCGTTCTCGACGCCGCTCACCGGCACGGCCTCCCAGCCCTCCACCACGCCGAGCGCCGTCCGGCGCTCGCGCACCTGCGCCTCCGGCACGCGCAGGATCTGGGCCAGGTACCTGTCCGAGAACCCGTCCTTCTTGGCGCGCACGAGGAGCGCGTCGGGCGGGAGCCCGCCCCGGTGGCGCAGGACCTCCTCCTCCAGCTCGACCAGCTCCTTCATCTGCTGCAGGACCCAGCGCTTGATGTGGGTCCGCTCGAAGAGCAGGTCGAGGTCCGCGCCCTTGCGGATCGCCTCGTAGAGCAGCCACTGCCGCTCGCTGGTCGGCTCCTTGAGCATCTCGAGCAGATCCTCGAGCGGCCGGTCGTGGAAGTCCTTCGCAAAGCCCAGGCCGGAGCGGCCGTTCTCGAGCGAGCGGATCGCCTTCTGGAAGGCCTCCTTGTAGCTCTTCCCGATCGACATCACCTCGCCGACCGCGCGCATCTGCGTGCCGAGCCTGTCCTGTACGCCGCGGAACTTCTCGAAGGCCCAGCGCGAGAACTTCACCACCACGTAATCGCCGGAGGGCGTGTAGCGGTCGAGGGTGCCGTCGCGCCAGTAGGGGATCTCGTCGAGGGTGACGCCGGCGGCGAGCATCGAGGAGACGAGGGCGATCGGGAACCCGGTCGCCTTCGAGGCGAGCGCGGAGGAGCGGGAGGTGCGCGGATTGATCTCGATGACCACCACGCGGCCCGTCTTCGGGTCGTGCGCGAACTGCACGTTGGTCCCGCCGATCACCTCGATCGCGTCCACGATCCGGTACGAGTACTCCTGCAGCTTCGCCTGGAGCTCCGGCGCGATCGTGAGCATCGGCGCGGTGCAGTACGAATCGCCCGTGTGCACGCCCATCGCGTCCACGTTCTCGATGAAGCAGACGGTGATCTTCCGCCCCTTCGCGTCGCGGACCACCTCGAGCTCCAGCTCCTCCCACCCGAGCACCGACTCCTCGACGAGGACCTGCGAGACCGGGCTCGCCGCCAGGCCGCGGGTGACGATCTCCTCCAGCTCCTCCACGTTGTACGCGAAGCCGCCGCCCGTGCCGCCCATCGTGTAGGCGGGGCGGACCACCACCGGCAGGCCGATCCGGGCGCCCGCGGCCATCGCCTGCTCGAGCGTCGTGGCGATCTCGCTGCGCGGCGTCTCGATGCCGATCCGCGCCATCGTCTCCTTGAACGTCTCCCGGTCCTCGCCCCGCTTGATGGCGTCGAGGTTCACGCCGATCACCCGGACCCCGTACTCGTCGAGCACGCCGCGCCGGGCCAGCTCGGAGGAGAGGTTGAGGCCGGTCTGGCCACCCAGGTTGGGCAGGAGCGCGTCGGGCCGCTCCTTCTTGATGATCTCGGTGAGCGTCTCGGGGTCGAGCGGCTCGATGTACGTCGCGTCCGCCATGCCCGGATCGGTCATGATGGTCGCGGGGTTCGAGTTGACGAGCACGATCCGGTAGCCCAGCTTGCGGAGCGCCTTGCACGCCTGGGTGCCGGAGTAATCGAACTCGCAGGCCTGGCCGATCACGATGGGGCCGGAGCCGATGATGAGGACCTTCTTCACGTCGTCGCGGCGGGGCACGCGGTTGCCTCCGGAACGGGTGGGGTGGAACGGCGGTATTCTGCACAGTTCGACGGGCGCACCAAGAGGCATTTCCGGCGGCCGGGCCTCCGAGCCGCGGGCCGCCGGAGGCGCCCTCGAACGCACAGAGGCCTCCTGCCGCGGGGACCCACCCGTTCGACAGGAGATCCGGACTGAACTACTCTCGGAGTTCAAACTGCCCCGGGGGTCCCGATGTACGTCCTCCCGCTCCTCTTGCCCTCGTGGCGCGCGCGGCTCCAGCGCGCCGCACTGGCCGCGGCGCTCGCCGCGATCGCCCTCCCCGCTTCCGCCGCGCAGGGAAGCCTCCTCGAGATCGCGCTCGGGCCACACGAGACGAGCCAGCTCGAGCTCCAGGAGATGAAGGTGCTGCTCGACGGCGCCGCGCTGCCCGTCGCGCCGCCCGCCGGGGACGCCGAGAGCGCCCTCGTCTACGCGGAGCCGGTGACCCCCGGTCCCCACCGGATCGAGGTGCAGGCTGCGTTCACCGGGAAGTCCTCCGTGTTCTCCTACGTGGACGGCTACGTGTTCCGCATGCGGGGAGCGCTCGACATCGTGGCGCCCGCAGGCGAGGCCGTGCGCGTGGACGTGAAGGTGGTCCGGAGGTCCGGGATCACGGTCGCCTGGGCGGACCGGCACCAGCTCTCGATGCGCGCGAGCACCCATCCCTCCGAGCGCGCCGCCGCCGCCCAGGTGCCGGATCCCGAGGTGGCCCTGGCGCCTGCACCGGCTCCGGAGCCCCCGCCGGCTCCGGAGCCCGCAGCCGCCCCGGAGCCCGCGACCCTCGTGCCCGCCCTTCACGTGGAGCAAGGCCCGCCCTGCGTGCTCGAGCCGCCGCGCTTCGCCCTCGGCCGCTACCGGCTCGACGCCGCAGGCCGCGCCGCCCTGGACCGGTTCGCTCGGTGCCTCACGGAGAACCAGGACGCGGTGGTGATCGAAGGGTACGCCGACCCGGTGGGCACGCCCAGGTTC